>NZ_CP013355.1:2755000-2966978 GCF_001543325.1 Lutibacter profundi | reverse complement strand
TTGTATTTAAATTGTATTTTAGTTAAAATTAGTTGATAATATTAAGGGCTAACCCTAAAATTATTTGGTTATACAAAAATGTGAATAAATTTTAGTATAAAAAAATAAAATATCTATTGATTATTAATTATTTTTTACGTAACATAACATCACTTAATATACAAAAATGATTTCAAATATAATTCAATTTAGGGTACGATATGGAGAAACTGATCAAATGAGCTATGCATATCATGGTAATTATGCTCAATATTTTGAAATGGGACGTATTGAATGGCTTCGCAAGTTAGGTATTTCATACAAAAAAATGGAAGAAACAGGTATTATGCTACCTGTAATTAGCCTAAATACAAACTACATAAAGCCGGCTAAATACGATGATTTACTTACCCTTAAAACAACATTAGTAAATAAACCTTTGGTTAAAATAAAATTTGAATTTGAGATTTACAATGAAAATAATGAGCTTTTAACAAAAGCAAATGCCACATTGGCCTTTATAAATTCACAAACAAAAAAACCTACTAGGGCTCCTGAGTATCTCATGAAAAAATTAAATGAAGTTAAGGCAGAATTCTTTTAATTTCCAAACAACGTAACTCTAAGTACTGCTTTTCAACGTTAGGAGCATTATTTTTACGTACAGCTATTAAAAAATCACAATTTAACTCCATTTTTTGTTCCAAAATTTTCACATTATTTTCTTTAATAATTCTCATTACCTTATTCATGTCTTTATATTCGAAAATTACCTGAAAAAAAACATCTATAGTTTTTTCTACTATTTTAGATTCTACTAACAGTAATTTAGCTGTAGTTTTATACGCATTTATTAGTCCGCCAACACCTAATTTTGTTCCTCCAAAATAACGAACAACAACAATTAATACATTGGTAATATCATTAGCTATAATTTGCCCGTAAATAGGCTGACCAGCAGTATTATTAGGCTCTCCATCATCATTAACTCTATATCTAACTTCTTCAATTCCTAATTGCCAGGCATAACACCAGTGCCTCGCAGCATGATGCTTCTTTTTTAAACCTTCAATATAAGTTTTAACTTCATTTTCATTAGAAATTGGAAAAACATAACCTATAAATTTACTTCCTTTATCTTTAAACTGCACATCTCCGTGAGCTATTTCAATTGTTTTATATGTATCTTTTTTTTCAGTCATAAAAATTTCACTCACAAATATATCAAAATGAAAATACTAAAATTCCATTTCAAAAGATTATATTTGAACCACAAAACGAATAATTATGAAAAAAATAGTATCTCTCTTTTTAATAATTCTATTTATAATATCTTGCGATAATACTACCGTAAAAAAAGAAACCATTAAACGTAAGCCAAACTCCTTTGCAATAGTTATACATGGTGGTGCCGGTGGAATTAAAAGAGAATACTTTACTAAAGAGCAACAAGAAGCTTATACTCAAAAACTACATGAAGCATTAGATGCTGGATATAAAGTTTTAGAAAATGGAGGTATTTCATTAAATGCTGTTGAAGCGGCTATTAATGTTATGGAGAATTCCCCTTTGTTTAATGCAGGAAAAGGTGCGGTATATAATAGTGAAGGAAACCAAGAAATGGATGCAGCAATTATGGATGGTAAAACTTTAAATGCTGGAGCAGTTGCAGGTGTAAATCACATTAAAAACCCAATTTTAGCTGCTCGAATTGTTATGGACAGTTCTAAACATGTATTACTTTCAGGGAAAGGAGCCGAAATTATGGCTAAAAAGTACGGAATTGAAATGGTTGATAGTAGTTATTTCTTTACTCAAAAAAGGTTAAATCAATTAAGAAAAATTCAAGGAAAAGAAAAAACACAATTAGATCATACTGCTTTTTTAATCAAGAATGAATTAATTGATGATCATAAATTTGGTACTGTTGGAGCTGTTGCAATTGATAAAAATGGAAATATTGCTGCTGGAACTTCTACTGGAGGTATGACCAATAAAAAATTTGGTAGAATTGGTGACGTTCCTCTAATTGGAGCTGGAACTTATGCCAACAATCTAACTTGTGGAATTTCTGCAACTGGTACAGGAGAATATTTTATTAGAACTGTGGCTTCACATGATGTTTCAAGTTTAATTCAATATAAAAATCTATCTCCAAAAGAAGCTTTACACACTGTCTTATTTAAAAAAATAGGTGAGCTTGGTGGTGAAGGAGGAATGATTTTAATTGATAAAAACGGTGATGTTTACTGGGATTTTAACTCTACAGGCATGTTTAGAGGTTATAAAAAATCAACTGGAGAGAGTAAAGTAGCAATGTTTGAACAAACTAATTAACTTATTTATTGCTATAAATTTTTAAGGTATCTGTTAAAACTTTTTCAATTCTAATTGGTGTTTTTTTTAGTTTTGGCGCTTTCAATCCATTATGAAATAAAACATTGCCCATAAAAACAAAAGCCTCATCCCATAAATTTTCATCAATAAAACTTTGCAATGTTTTTGCTCCTCCTTCAATAATTACCGCTTGAATTTCGAGCCTATACAATACATCACAAATTTGTTTTGGAATATTTTTTGAGAAATCAATTTTTTCGAAAAACATATTCTTAGCAACCCTTTTCTCAAAATATTCTTCAGTAAAAACAATAATTTTAGAACTTCCTTTAAACAAATTATAATTTAATGGTATTTTTAAAGTTTTATCTATAACAATCTTCACTGGATTTTGACCACTCCAATTCCTAACATTTAAATTTGGGTTATCATTTAAAGCAGTTGTAGTACCAACTAAAATCGACTCATTTTCAGCTCGCATTTTATGTGACAATTGTTGTGAATATTGATTAGAAATCCAATTTGGTGAATTTTCATCTGCCTCATTTCTTAGTTTATCAAAAAAACCATCAACTGTTTCAGCCCATTTTAAAATTATAAAAGGTCTTTTTTTATTGTGAAACGTAAAAAATCGCTTATTTAAATTTTTACATTCATTTTCTAAAACTCCAACAATAACATTACACCCGTGTTTTTTTAAGTGCTCAACTCCTTTTCCTTTAACCTTGCTGTTTGTATCTATACTTCCAATAACAACATTTTTAATTCCTTTTTCAACAATTAAATTTGCACAGGGAGGCGTTTTACCATAATGTGAGCATGGTTCTAGATTCACATAAATTGTTGCCTCTTTCAAAAGCGTTTTGTCATTCACCGAATTAATGGCATTTACCTCTGCATGAGATTCGCCGGCTTTTCTGTGCCACCCTTCTCCAATAATAGTATCATTTAATACAACTACACTTCCCACCATAGGATTTGGATAAGTAGCCCCTAGCCCATTTTTTGCTAATTCAATGCAACGATTTATATATTTTTCGTGTATATTCACACCGTAAAAATAGTATATTAAAATGACTCATAATAACTTTACCATAAGAGAAATTAAACAAGAAGACAATCCTAAAATTGCCAAAACTATTCGAGATATTTTAATTGAATTTGGAGTTCCTAAAGTTGGTACTGCCTATGCAGATAAATTATTAGATACCCTTTTTGAAACGTATAATATTAATAATGCCGTTTATTATATCATTGAAAAAGACCACAAAATTTATGGAGGCGCAGGTATTAAAAAACTAGACAACTACAATGGCAATGTTTGTGAGCTTCAAAAAATGTATTTTTTACCCGAAGCAAGAGGAATTGGATTGGGGAAAGTATTGATTGAACTTTGCTTACAAAAAGCTAAAGAATTTGGCTTTGAAAAATGTTATTTAGAAACACTGCCTTACATGGAAGATGCTAGAAAGCTTTACAAGAAAGTTGGATTTAAAGATTTAGATGCAAGAATGGGTGATACTGGACATTATTCGTGCAATTTATGGATGCTTAAAGATTTATAATGAACCTTTTTTCTTTTAAAAAATATTTTTTTTCTGAATTATCTACTAGTTTTCCTAAAACAGAGATTCAATCTTTTTTTAATATTTTAATTGAACATACATTAAAATTAAGTCGTGTTGAAATTGCATTAAATCCGGCTGTAGAAATTTCCAAAACTCATCTATATTTTCTTCAAAAAGCATTATCTAGTTTAAAAAAAAGTATTCCTATTCAATATATAATTGGTGAAACAGCATTTTATGGGCTCACATTTAAAGTAAGTAAAAATGTGCTTATCCCAAGACCAGAAACAGAAGAACTGGTAAACTGGGTTTTAAATGATACTAAACATATAGACAATATTAACATTTTAGATATTGGAACTGGTAGTGGCTGTATTGCCATTTCAATAGCCAAAAATATTCCAAATACCAAAGTTTATGCATTAGATATTTCTTCAAAAGCATTGAAAATAGCTAAAGAAAATGCCAAACTCAATAATGTGAATATTGAATTTATTGAAGCTGATATTTTAAACTTTACTAAACCAAACAAAAAATTTGATATCATTATCAGCAATCCTCCTTACGTACGTGAACTCGAAAAAGAACAGATGCAAAAAAATGTATTGGCTAATGAACCTCACCTCGCCTTATTTGTAAAAAATGAAAATCCACTACTGTTTTACAATAAAATTGCTGATTTTGCAGTGGCAAACCTCAAGCAAAATGGCAGCATCTATTTTGAAATTAATCAATATCTAGGAAAAGAAACAGTAAGCCTTCTAAAATCAAAAGAATTTAAAAACATAAAACTAAAAAAAGATATTTTTGGCGTTCATCGAATGTTAAAAGCAACTATAATTTAAAAAACAAAATTCGATTTATTTAAGATATCTTTGCCAAATGGCAATAAACAAAAAAAGTGAGCAAGAAATTCTAACTAAATTAGGTATTGAAAAGTTAAATCAAATGCAAGAAGATGCTCAAAAAGCAATTTCTTCTAATTCTGAAGTCATTTTATTATCACCTACAGGAACAGGTAAAACATTGGCTTTTTTACTACCAATAATTGCCAATATTAATCCGAAAATTAAAAACATACAAATTTTAATTCTTGTCCCTTCAAGAGAACTTGCTATTCAAATAGAACAAGTTATTAGAGAAATGGGAAGTGGCTATAAAGCCACTGCAGTTTATGGTGGAAGATCTGGTTCTAAAGATAAAATAGAATTAAAGCACCCTCCAACCATTCTTATTGGTACACCCGGAAGAATTTCAGATCATATAAACAGAGAAACAATTGACGTTCAACAAATAAAAACATTGGTATTGGATGAATTTGACAAATCGTTAGAGGTTGGTTTTGAAGATGAAATGAAAGATATTTTAAATAATCTAACTGTTCAGAAAAAAATACTAACCTCAGCAACTCAAAAAGTAAAAATTCCATCTTTTGTAGAACTTAAAAACCCGAAAAGACTAAATTATTTAGGCAAAAAAGAAACAAACCTAAAAATTCAAACTATTGTTTCACTGCAAGAAAACAAATTAGATTCCTTAGGGAAATTACTAGGAGTTAATAGTAAAGGCAGTGGAATTATATTTTGCAACTTAAAAACAAGTATTCAAGTTGTTAGTGATTTCCTGCATAAAAACAACATAAATCACGGTTGTTTTTATGGTGATTTAGAACAAATTGATAGAGAACGCACATTGATTAAATTTAGAAACGAAACTTATAAAGTGCTAGTTGCTACAGACTTAGCTGCTCGTGGAATTGACATCCCTGAAATAGATTATATTATTCATTATGAATTACCTACAAGACCAGATGAATTTATTCATAGAAATGGAAGAACAGCTCGTATGCACAACAATGGAACTGCTTATATTTTAAAATGGACAAATGAAAAACTCCCTGTTTTTATTAAAAATTCTGAAGAAATTAAAATAGAATCAACAAAAAAACTAACAAACAGCAATTGGATAACACTTCACATTTCTGGAGGTAGAAAAGATAAAATTTCAAAAGGAGATATTGCCGGTTTATTTTTCAAACAAGGAAATATTAAAAAAGAAGAATTAGGTATTATTGAATTAAAACAAGATTGTGCTTATGTAGGCGTTAAAAATTCAAATTTAAAAACGCTCATTTCTAAAATAAACAATAGCAAGCTAAAAAAGAAAAAAGTTCGAATTAGTATTTTAAAATAACAACAATTAACTTTGCAGTATGCGAATTGATATTATAACTGTTTCTCCCGAATTAATTAGAAGTCCGTTTGAATTTTCTATAATAAAACGTGCCATTGATAAAAACCTTGTAGAAGTTTTTTTTCATGATTTAAGAACTTATGCTTTAAATAATTACGGTAAAATTGACGACTACCAATACGGTGGAGGCGCTGGAATGGTTTTAATGATTGAACCAATAGACTCGTGTATTTCAAAGTTAAAATCAGAGAGAAATTACGATGAAATTATTTATATGACTCCTGATGCACCTACTTTAAATCAACAAACGGCAAATACGCTATCACTTCATACAAACATCATTATTCTTTGTGGGCACTACAAAGGTGTAGATCAACGTGTTAGAGAACTATTTATTACCAAAGAAATTTCAATAGGAGATTATGTTTTAAGTGGTGGAGAATTAGGAGCTGCTGTACTATGTGATACTATTATAAGGTTAATACCGGGTGTTTTAGGTGATGAAACTTCAGCTTTGACCGATTCGTTTCAAGATAATTTATTATCACCACCTGTTTACACAAGACCATCAGAATACAAAAAAAAAAAGGTTCCTAAAGTACTTTTATCTGGCAACTTTCCCAAAATTGAAGCATGGAGAACAGAACAGGCTATAAAAAGAACAAAAAAAATAAGACCCGATTTGTTGGAAGACTAATCTTTTTTCTTAAATTTGCACACTCAAAATTAACCTCTGACGAAAATCGTGAATGTTGGTTATTGAAAAACCCATTAAAAATTTAACAATGGAGAACTTAGTAAAGTTTGTACAAGACGAATTTGTAACTAGAAAAGAATTTCCTCAATTTCAAGCTGGAGATACAATTACAGTATATTATGAAATTAGAGAAGGTGAAAAAACACGTACACAGTTTTTTAGAGGAACTGTAATACAACGCAGAGGTAGTGGATCTTCTGAAACATTCACCATTAGAAAAATGTCAGGAACTGTTGGTGTAGAACGTATTTTTCCAATAAACTTACCTGCTATTCAAAAAATTGAAGTTAACAAACATGGTAAAGTTCGTAGAGCACGTATCTTTTACTTTAGAGGATTAACTGGTAAAAAAGCTAGAATTACAGAAAAGAGAAGAGGTTAATTTAATCTCAAATAAAATTATTAAAACCCGTACTGAAAATTCAGTACGGGTTTTTTAATTATTAACAAATGTTTATAAGTGAAGTTTATATCTTGTTAAAAACTAAATAGTTATAAATTTGGAAAATTGTTTTTTCTGTACTTAATTTACACAAGAATTAGTGAAAGAGTTATAGAGTAAAACCTTAAAGTGCAAATTTTAAAGTTGAATTTAGAAGCTCAACGCAAGTTCTAAAATGTTCTTGAACATCGTTTTTAAAATCAAACTTTAATTAGTAATGTGCCCAAGTATTTAGCATGAATAACTGGAAACACATGATTTTAAAGACAAATTTTAAAATAAAATTTTAAAGCGAGTAATTTTCTTAAGTTACAACAAAGTTTTGAGTTTTATTTTAAAAGAAACTACTTATCAAATAAGAAGTTGTGATTTGTAAGAATAGCAACAAGATGCAGTAGAAAGGTTGATAGTGTTATACTTTAACTAGAATAACTAAAAGCTACCAATTAAGTATTACTGGAAACTTATTAGAGAAATAGTTTCAGCAAAAAGCCATGATATTGAGAAATCAATATGATGGCTTTTGTTTTTCTTAAATTAAGGTGTTTTATTTTTATATAACTCTAAAAAATTAGCCTTATTTATAACGTTTTCGCAATCAATTTTTCCACCATTATTCACTATATTTGTTCAACTTTTATTCAATTAATTTAGTAATGTTACAATTAGTTATAACAGTGATAATTGTAATTTTAAAAACGTACAAATAGCATGAGCACAACACCCAAAATTATCTACACTAAAACAGATGAAGCACCTGCTTTAGCAACTTATTCATTTTTACCAATTGTTAAAGCATATACAAAACCTTCAGGTATTAATATTGAAACCAAAGATATTTCTTTAGCCGGTAGAATTTTAGCCTTATTCCCGGAAAATTTAAAACCCGAGCAAAGAGTTTCAGATGCATTAGCAGAATTAGCTGATTTGGTAAAAAAACCTGAAGCTAATATTATTAAACTGCCTAACATCTCTGCTTCTGTACCTCAACTAAAAGCAGCCATTAAGGAACTGCAATCTTTAGGTTATGCAATTCCTAATTACAATGAAGAACCTGAGACTGCTGAAGAAAAAGAAATTCAACTTAAATACAATAAAGTAAAAGGTTCTGCTGTAAATCCTGTTTTACGTGAAGGAAATTCAGATCGAAGAGCTCCAAAAGCAGTTAAAAATTATGCTAAAAAAAACCCGCATTCTATGGGTGCTTGGTCCGCTGACTCCAAAACTCATGTCTCAACAATGGATCACGGTGATTTTTTCTCAAATGAAAAATCTATCACTGTTCCAACAGCTAGAGATGTTAAAATTGAATTTACAAATCAAAATGGTGAAGTTTCTATTTTAAAAGAAAAAGTATCTTTATTAGATGGAGAAGTTATTGATGCAACTTTTATGAGTAAAAAAGCTTTAGTTTCATTTTTAGAAAAACAAATTAAAGATGCTAAAGAAAAGAATGTCTTGTTTTCTTTACATATGAAAGCTACAATGATGAAAGTTTCTGACCCAATTATTTTTGGATATGCAGTCACCACTTTCTTTAAAGATGTTTTTGAAAAACACAGTGAAGTTATAAAAGAACTTGGCGTAGACGTAAATAATGGTTTTGGAGACTTAATTGCTAAAATTCAAAGTTTACCAGCTGATAAAAAAGCTGAAATTGAAGCAGATATTAAAACATGTTTGGAGAATGGACCTGATATTGCTATGGTAAACTCAGACAAAGGTATAACAAACCTTCATGTACCAAGTGATGTAATTATTGATGCTTCAATGCCTGCCATGATTCGTACTTCTGGAAAAATGTGGAATGCTAAAGGAGAATTACAAGATACTAAAGCTGTAATTCCAGACAGTAGTTATGCTGGAATCTACAAAGTAACTATAGATTTTTGCAAAAAACACGGTGCATTTGACCCTGCAACAATGGGAACATCTCCAAACGTTGGATTAATGGCGCAAAAAGCTGAAGAATACGGTTCACACGATAAAACTTTTGAGATAAAAGAAAATGGAACT
Organism: Lutibacter profundi; assembly: GCF_001543325.1. NCBI lineage: Bacteria > Pseudomonadati > Bacteroidota > Flavobacteriia > Flavobacteriales > Flavobacteriaceae > Lutibacter > Lutibacter profundi. The sequence continues at coordinate 2,957,686 of NZ_CP013355.1, read as the reverse complement.
GTTAAAATAATTGATGACGCTGGAAATACACTTTTAGAAAGTATTGTTGAAGAAGGAGATGTTTGGAGAATGTGCCAAGTAAAAGATGCTCCAATACAAGATTGGATTAAACTTGCTGTAAGTAGAGCCAGAGCAACAAATACTCCTGCTATTTTTTGGTTAAATAAAGAAAGAGCACACGATGCTCAAATAATAAAAAAAATTGATAAATATCTTCCAAACCATGATACAAAAGGTTTAGATATTAGAATTATGAATCCAGAAGCTGCCATACAATTCACTTTGGAAAGAATTAAAGATGGCCTAGACACTATTTCTGTTACTGGAAACATACTACGTGATTATTTAACAGATTTATTTCCTATTCTTGAATTAGGCACAAGTGCCAAAATGTTATCTATTGTACCTTTAATGAATGGTGGTGGCTTATTTGAAACGGGAGCTGGTGGCTCTGCACCTAAACATGTACAACAATTTCTTAAAGAAGGTCATTTAAGATGGGATTCTTTAGGTGAATTTTTAGCACTGGCTGTTTCACTAGAACATTTAGGAGAGAACTACAATGTTCCCAGTGCCTTAGTTTTTGCTGAAACTTTGGATGAAGCAACCGATAAATTTTTAGATAATAAAAAATCTCCTTCCCGTAAAGTTAATGAACTAGATAATAGAGGAAGTCACTATTATTTGGCTACATATTGGGCAGAAGCTTTGGCCTCACAAAATAAAGATGCACGTTTAAAAGAGCGATTTACAAAAGTGGCTTCAAACTTAATAGCTAATGAATCAACAATTATTAAAGAGCTAAACGCTGCACAAGGAGCGCCTGTTAATATTGGTGGTTATTATGAGTTTGATGAAAGTTTGACTAAAAAAGCTATGAGACCTAGCGATACTTTAAACACAATCATTTCTGAAATATCATAAACTAAAATCTCTAAATCAGATTTTACACAAAAAGCTTTAGCAAATAAATGTTAAAGCTTTTTGTATTTATTTTTGAAAAGTATACTAGTCTAAAATAAATCACTTATTTTTAACTTTGCTAAAACAAACTTTATGTATTTAAAACAAATAATTATTAATGGCAACTGACAGAAAAGAATTAATGCGAGGTTTAAAATATGAATTAATTGCATTTCCATTGATTCTTATAGCTCCTGTTTTAATTACCATTGGTTTTAAAACACTTAAACAAGAAAATAATTATCTATGGCTTGTTCTTGGAATATTTATTGCAATTTTAGCTATAATTATAGGTTTTTTAGGGATTCGTATTCTTTTGAATGCTTTTTTTAGTCGTAAATAACTATGTTTTTTAGCTTAAAAAAAATTACAAACTGGGAATATTGGCCTTCTTATATGTTCTATATCCCAGTAGTTCCTTATGCTTTGTACCTAGCAATAAAATCTAGAAGTTTTGGTTTTTTTTCAGCAGTGAATCCTGCAATCGAAGGATCTGGTAACGGATTGGAATCAAAATATGATACTGTTTTATTAGTTCCTGAAAAATACAGTCCAAAAACAATTTTGGTTAAAAAAGGGATGAAAATAGATGCCATTTTATCAAATATTTCATCTCAAAAGATTACATTTCCTTTGATAATTAAACCCGATATTGGTTTTAGAGGTTTATTAGTTAAGAAAATTAATTCAGAAGAAGAACTTTCACAATATCTACACAAATACAACGCTATCAATTTAATAGTTCAAGAACTTATTAATCTTAAAAAAGAATGCGGCATTTTTTATTACAGAATTCCAGGAGAAAAAAAAGGAACTATAACTTCAATTACTCTAAAAAAATATTTAACTGTTAATGGAGATGGAAAATCAACTCTTTTAGAACTTATTAAAAACGACAAAAGGGCAAAAATTTATAGTAAATTAATTACTGAATTAAACAACGATAAATTACATGAGATTCCTTCAGAAAATGAAGAAATTATTTTAAATATAATTGGAAATCATTCAAAAGGTACTCAGTTTATAAATGGAAATCACTTAATAAGCAAAGAATTAACAGCAGTTTTAGATAAATTAAACAAAAATATAAAAGGTTGGTATTATGGTAGGGTTGATATTAAATATCATAATTTTGATGAATTATTAAGAGGTGAAAATTTTAAAATTATAGAAATTAATGGCATAATTTCTGAGCCCACACATATTTATGATCCAAATAAAGGAAACTACTTAGATGCTCTAAAAACAATTAAAAATCATTGGGAAATAATTTATAAAATTGGTGTTCTTAATAAAAAATTAAATAAGGCCAATTTTACAAACTTAAACTATTTCATTAAACTCTATTTTAGCTATAAAAAATATCTTAAAAAAATTAAAAAGTTAAACACTACTTAACTATTGTATTACGTGGTGTTGTTGGGTTAAAACCAAAATCTTCATCAGGTAAACTAATTCCTAATTGAGATATAACATAACCAACACTTGCAAAATGATGAATAGCATGACTATGTGCTTGAATTAAGATGGCTGCCAACGTATAATTTGCCGTAATTAAACCTAAACCCAAATTATCTGTTACTTTAACAATTTTATTAAAATCTTTAGTTCTTAAAGTATCTAACTTTTTTAGAATTTCGTCAAAATAGGCAAGTCCTTCTTTGGTGTAATTTTCAGCTAATTCATTACGTTTTCTATTTACAAGGTTAATATTTCCTTCATTCAACCCTTCAAAAATACAATCAAAAACATCTAGAATATGTCTCATATGACTTCCTATACTAGAGTAATATGGAGCTATTGTTGTATTACTGTATTCATCATCAGAAATATTGTTTAAAAGTTGAGTACCTCTATGTAAATTTTTCTCAATAGCTAAAATCATATTAAAAATAATTGTTTGGTTATGTAAATATAAAAATAATTTAAGGCAATAACTTAATCAATGTTAAAATTCCTAATATTAAAAATAACAAACTTAAGATACCGTTTATGTTAGTCGCAATAAATGATATTTTCTTAATAATAATTTTTGCAAAAGATATATATGTGAAAAATAGTAAGAATGAACCTATAGATGCTCCTAAAACAAATATTAAAATATAAGGTTGTGCTACAATAATTTTATTTTCTGAAGCTAAATAAATACTTATTCCTAAATAAAAAGGAATAGCTAACATATTAACGGCTGACATTGCCATACCTTTTATAAAAAAATTACCTGTTCCGCTTTTAGCTTTTGTAGCAATTTTTTTTCTAGAAAGATAGAAGAAAAAAACTGCCAAAGCAAAAAACACAAATACTCCAACAGTTTTTAAAACTTCTATAACTTTAGGATTTTTAATAAAGTAATCTGCAAAAAGCAATGCTATTCCTGCTTGAATTAATACCACAATTGCTGCTCCAAAAGCATACTTAATACTTGCTGTTTTCCCAACATCTATCCTTGTTTTTAAAGCAGTCATATTAAGCATTCCTGGTGAAATTAATCCAAAATATGCCATAATTATTCCATAAAAGAGGTGCGTTAAATATACCATGTAAACATTATTTAAAATTAAAATACTTTTAGTTTTGGTAACTATTTTTTATTTCTATAAATTTTAATACAAACTCCTAAAACAGCTTTTTTTATTTTTTACTTCACAAATAAATACCTAGATATCAAATCATTAATATCTTTTGAAATATTAGTTTTTTTAACAAGTATCAAATATAAAACAACAACAATTAAAGATTTTAAAGCAATATTTATTAAAGGATTAAAACTAAAATTCCAAAAATAAAACAAAGCAAACATACCAAAAATTATCAATAATAATTTGATTGTTTCTAGACTAAAAGGCTGAATTCTTAATTTTGATTTAATATAAACAATTTTATAAATACTATACACAATTACAACTATTAAAGTAGCCAGTGCAGCTCCATTAATACCTATTGCATTAATTAGCCATTTATTTAAAATAATTACACTTATTGCCATAGCCAATGATAAATAGAAAAATATTTTATAGTATTTAGAATTTACCAAAATTGCATTTCCTATACCTAAAGCCAACTCCATTAGTTTAGCTATAGAGATAATTAACACAATCCATATTCCTTTAGTAAACTGTGGCTTATCAATTATTTGGTATAAATCCGTAATATTTAAATTGATTAATAAAAAAAACAATCCGCCAATTACCAATAAATTTATAGAAGTTTTCTTGTATAGTTTCTCTACCTCTACTAAATTATGTTCATTCATGTATTTGGCTGTAATAGGACTTGTAATTTGTTGCATTGCTCTTGTTGGAATTGCTATAACACTCGCTATATATATACCTACTGAATAATAGGCAACTTGTGCTATTTGCTCCATTTGAGGAATCATAAATTTATCTATTTCTAATAAAATTCCTGCTGCTGAACCTGCTACAATAATATACAATGAAAAATTAATTATCTTTTTAATATTTGATGGGAATTTAAAAATTAGTTTTGGTTTATAAATATAAAGTGCATAAATCTTCATTATTAAAGTTCTTATACCATAAACAACAACAACTGCATAAATAAACTGTTCGTTTGTGAGCCAACCAATATAAACTGCCACTAATAGCAATGAAACACAAACACGTGCAAATATTTCTTTTATAAAATTCCCAAAAATAGAGTTAAATTGAACTTTAGTCCACGAATAAAAAACTTCAAAATAGCCCATAAAAATGGCGATTATAAAAATAAGGCCTGTATATTTTTTTATAAAAGGATTTTCTACCGAAAGCCAATTTGAAATAGTTTCATAAAAATACGTACCTACAAGTCCAAAAGGAATAATTACAATAAGTGGAATTAAAAGTGTAGTTATTAAAAAGCTATCTTTTTCTATTTTAGTTTTATATGAAGAATAATATTTTATTACCGTATGTTGCATACCAAAAACAAGTAACGGTAAAATTATATTTGCTGTTGATAATAAAAAAGTAATTAATCCAAAATAGTTTTCCTGTAAAAAATGTGTGTATAAAAACAATACGTTAACACCTCCTATTACAAAACCTAAAAATAGGATAGCTGTATTAACAAAAGATTGTTTTAAAACAATACCCATTATATTAAATTAAGTATTTCAGTATAAATCTTTTCACCTACTTCATTCCCATATAATTCCATATCAAAATTGGTAGAAAAATGTTGAAAATTTTGAAATGCTGAAATCATTTTGTTTGTATTATTACCCACAATTTTAGCAAATCCATTTGAAACTAATTCAACCCATTCTGTTTCTTCCCTAGCAATTATACAATGTTTGTTATTAAAAAATGCCTCTTTTTGAAGTCCGCCACTATCCGTAATTACCAAGTTGCAATTTTTTAGTAATTCTAGCATATCAAAATAACCAACGGGGGCAATTGTAGTAATATTATATTTTAGGTTATAAGCATCTAAAATAGCTTTTGTTCTTGGATGTAATGGCATTACTACTTGCTTTTGCTTACTTATAGTTTCTAAACCTTTAAAAATAGCTTTTAAATTCTCTATAGAATTGGTATTTTCTTGACGATGAATTGTGGCTAAAACAAAATTATTTGCTTTCAATTGTAAATTTGAAATTATTGATGATTTTTGCTTAGAAATTTTACCGTAAAATGTTACAGCATCTTTCATAATATCTCCACATTTTACTATTTTAGTGTCAAAATTTTCAAATCCCTCTTTTTGCAGGTTTTCAATAGCCATGCTTGTTGGACAAAGAAGTAAATCTGAAATTCTATCTGTTAAAATTCTATTTATTTCTTCGGGCATTTTCATATTAAAGGAACGTAACCCAGCCTCTACATGAATAACTTTAATATTCATCTTTTTAGCAGCTAACGCCCCCGCTAATGTGGAATTTGTATCACCGTAAATCAAAACTGCTTCAGGTTTCTCTTTTTTCAATACTTCTTCAATTTTTTCTAACATTTGCCCTGTCATAGCACCATGGCTTAACCCATTAATTTCTAGGTTATATTTTGGTGTAGGGATTTCCATCTCATTAAAAAAAATAGCACTCATATTAACATCGTAATGCTGGCCTGTATGTACAATAACTTCTTCAATAAAATTATGTTTGGAAATTACTCTACTTAAAACTGCTGCTTTTACAAACTGCGGTCTAGCTCCTAATATGGTTACAACTTTTTTCATTTAGTAATACTATATATTATTTTAGAAACTTTCTCAGTCAATTTCTTTCTATGAAACTTATCAATATTTTTAGAGTTAATTTCTAAATTATTTTGCTTAAATTTTAAATATAAATTTAAGATAGTTTTCTTCAATAAATCTTTATCATAAAAATCAATCACAAAACCTGAATTTGTTCTATTTATTATCTCTGCTAAATCTCCATTAATTGGTGCTATTGCCAAAATTGGACGTTTAGCCATTAAATATTCAAATACTTTACCTGTAATAATAGCCTTGGCACTTGACACATTATTAACAACCAACAATAATAATTGTGATTTTATTTGAAATTCAATTACCTTATTGTGAGGAATGTAATCAATTATATGAACATTAGCACCCAAATTATTCGCTAAAATATCTTTTCTAATATCCGGAGCAATTTTTCCTATTAATTTTAATTCAAAATCTTTAGCAAAGTCTATATTTTCATTACTAATTTCAGCTAAAACTTTCCATAATATTTGAGGGTTTCTATCTGCATTCATTAAACCAACGTGTGTTACCGTAAATTTTGAATCTAAATCAACCTTTTTCTTTATAATTTCACTATCAAATCCATTGGTCACAGTAATTACATTTTTATTAAACTTACTGTAATTTTTTTTCATTGTATTACCAACAACTAGAACAGCATCAGCACTATTTAATACATTTCTCTCTAAATATTTATGTGTTTCTATTGATTTTTTTGTTAAAGGAAGTTGATGAAAATAATCAATTTCAGTCCAAGGATCTCTAAAATCTGCTATCCATTTTACATTTAATTTTTGCTTTAACTTTAAGCCAATTAAATGTACACTATGCGGTGGACCAGTTGTAATAATTACATCAATTTTATTTTTAAACAAATAATTTTTTAAATATTTAACAGAAGGCCTCACCCAAAATTTACGAGCATCAGGAATAAAATAATTAGCTCTAATATTTTGTAATATCCTCCCAATAAACGTGGGATTTGGATTTAGAAATCCTGAAGTTTCATTATTGTTTTTTAGAAAGAAAGGTAACACATTATTTGGTTCCCAAATAGGTTGTTTTAAAATTTCAATTCCTTTAGGGATTTCCTTTTCTAATGATTTATCTAGAATTGGATAATGAGGTTTTTCAACAGTAAAAATAACAGGTTCAACACCAAAATCTCTAAAATACTTTACAAACTTCAACCAACGTTGCACTCCAGAACCTCCTGCAGGAGGCCAATAATACGTTATAATGAGTGCTTTTTTCATAAGTTAAAATTAGCATATAAATCTATTAATTTTTCAGAAGTTTTCTCCCAACAAAAGTCATTTGCTATAAATTGATTCCCATTACTACCTAAATTATCTCTTAATTTTTCATCTGTGTACAATTGCAGAACCTTCATAGTAAAATCTTCTGAATCTTGTTCTCTATGAATTAAGCCCGATTTTGCTTTTTCTATTAAATTTGCCTGCGCTGTAGCATTACTAACTAACAATGGTTTACCAACACTCATATACTGAGAAAGTTTATTTGCATACGTAGTATCATGATGTAAATTTCTATGTAAAGGAGAGATACAAATTGAACTTGCTACAATGTATGAAGGCAATAAATTTTCATTTTGCCACCCCTCAAAATCAACAAAATTTTGAATATTTAATATCTTAACTTGTTTTTTTAAAATTATATCTGATGTGTTACTACCTACAATTACTAATTTTAAATTTTTAATGGTTTCTTTTAATACAGAAACACTTTTAATAACCGTTTGCAATCCTCTTCTTAAACCCGTGTCTCCTATATATAACAATACAAAATTATCTTTGTATTTGTCAATTATTCCCTGCTTTAGTATTGCTTTTTTATAATAATTTTTATGAACTGTGTTTGGTACAACAACTATATCTTTTGAGTCTTTCCCTACTCTATTCACAATCTCATTTTTAGATTCTTGAGTTACCACAATCAAAGTTGTTGCTTTTTTTATAAATATCTCCTCTTTCTGTTTCCATTTTTTTAAAGAGATTAATAGTTTCCCAAAAAAAGATTTTAGATGAGGATAAAACTTCATAATTTCAGGTCTATTTTCATGCAAATCTAATACTACTTTTAAGTTTAACTTTTTATTTACTTTAAAAGCAGCTCCAGCAATTTGAATATCATGAATATGAATGACTTCAATTTTATTTGTAATACAAAAATCCCTAATTTTTTGTGCCATAATTTGGGTGTAAAAAGGAAATGTATACACCAAAGCTGATAATTTATAAATTAGCTTATTTGATTTATATCTTTTTACTTGAATGCCTTGAATATTTTCATTCTTTAATTCGTTCTCATATTTCAAACAAAAAAGAAAAACTTCATGACCGTTTTTAATTAATGAAATAGCTTCATTTTCAACCCGTGGATCGGGTGGAAAAGTTTTGTCTAAAATCATTCCAATTCGCATATCAATTATTTTTCAGCATAAACTGCGTAGTAACGTGGTGTAAATTTTCTTAAAATAGGTCTAAAACCAATTTTATTAATGGGGCTCGTCCATTTTTCCTTTTTCTTTATAGTCCATCCAGATTTTTCAAGCAACCAATCAAACTGCCAGTCTTCAAATTCATGATAATGCCTATCTCGCATATCAGTTTTACTTCTGTATGCTTTAGCAAACCATAAATTTAACGGAACTGTTGTAATAATTTTTGAAGTTTCAATAGTTCTTAAAACATTAAATGGGGCAACTAAATGCTCAAAAATTTCAAAAGCTGTAACGGCATCAACATTGTATTTTTTAACCACTTCAGGTAATTCATCTAAATCTTCTCCTTCAGTATTAAAAACAGTATAGCCATTTTCCTCCATAATTTCAGAAAATGGATTACGCACTCCTAAATCTAAAATTGTAGCAGGTGCTGGTAAAACCTCTTGTAAAAATTTTAGCGTATGCGCATAACGTTTAATTGGTATTTTACTATACATTCTTTATTTTTTTATCTACAAAAAACCATCCAAAAGAGATGATTAAAAATAAAGCATACGAAGCTAACGTTATGGTATTTCCGTTTTTAATTACATTAGGTTCAAATTTAAACTCAATGGTATGCTTTCCTTTTGGAATTTCCATTCCTCGCAAAACATAATTAACTCTATAATATGGTGTTTGGTTTCCATCAATATAGGCATTCCATCCATCTTTATAATAGATTTCAGAAAATACTGCAAATTGATTCGTACTTGCATTTGATTTATATATTAACTCATTTGTTTTATAAGTTACTAATTGAATTATAGCTGTTGAATCTTTTGGAAAACTTGTTTTAAAATTTTCATTGACAAAGCGTTTATCAATTACAGCTTCTGTTTTGGTTTTTAAACTATCCAGTGCCTTTATTTCTTCATTGGCATTATTAACTACCTTTATGTTTTTTACAAACCAAACATTTCCGTTTGCATCAGGATTTTGTTGAAGTGTCTCTCGTCCACTTCCATCTTCAAAAATAAAATATTTAGTATTCATCATATTCAATACTTCAATATTATTTTTCGAAATTTGATAGTCGTATAATTCTTGGTATCTTCTTAATTTAGCAGCATGATATCCTCCTATAGATTTATGAAAATAGGATGTAGAGCCATCATTCATAGGGCTAACTATAAAATTAGCTACTCTGTAATAGCTTTTATCTTTTAAAATTTCTTTATCAATTTCAGAAGCAACAAAAGGTTTATCTACTTTTTTGGCACTTAAAAAGTCTTCATTATTTACATATCTTCTATCTACAGAAACTAAATCAAATAAAATAAGGCAAGCAATAATAACAGTTGTTGTATTTTTATTTAATTTTTCTTTTATGAATAACCATAATATACTTGCAGATAGCGTAATTAGAATTAACGTTCTTAAACTATCTTTAAAAAAGATGTCTTTCCTATCTGCAATAATCGCATCTAAAAAACCTGGTAGCATTGAATCATAATTAGCATCTCGCAAACCTTCGAAAGCAAAAAGACTAGATCCAAATAATGTAAAAATTAAGGCTAAACCTCCTAAAATATAGAAAGTATTTTTTAATGCTTTCAATTTTATATCAGAAGAATTAGTTGTTGAAAATAATTCTTTCAAACCCAATATTCCTAATATAGGTATTGCTAATTCGGCTATTACTTGTATGGAAGAAACTGCCCTAAACTTGTTATACAAAGGGATATAATCAATAAAAAAATTGGTCAAAATATTAAAATTCTTACCCCAACTCAACAATATTGAAAAAATAACAACAGCAACTAGCCATTTTTTTAGCTTTCCTTTCACAAGGAAAATACCTAGAACAAATAAAAACATAAAAATAGCTCCAACATATGCTGGCGCTTCAACTATGGGTTGCTTTCCCCAGTACATTGGAGCAAATTTAGCAAACTCTTTTACTCGTCGTGGATCTGTTTTTCCATTTAAAAACTGATAAATATTAGACTCCAATCCAACATCTTCATAATTTCCACCTCCCATAAAACGAGGGATAAACAAATTAAACGTTTCTAAAATTCCATAACTGTATTGAGTTATATACTCTTTATCAAGTCCTTTTGAAGGCTCTTTACTTGAACCGTCTAAATCAATAGTTAATTCACTTTTTCCACGTGTACTATGAGAAGCATATTCTTTAGTTGCCAATAAACTGGTGGCGTTAGTACCTACTGCCAGTACAACAGCAACAATTAAAATTGCAATACTTTTAAAAAAAATAGGCAATTGTTTTTCTTTGAAAGCATCAATTAAATAAACTACACCTAAAATTAATACCATAAACAGCAAATAGTAAGTCATTTGTGGATGACTGGCATTAATTTCTAAAGACATTGCAATTGCAGTTAGCACAAATCCAAATAAATATTTACGTTGTAAAACTAGCATTACCCCAGCTAAAACCATTGGCATATAAGCAATTGCATGTGCTTTAGCATTGTGTCCTACTCCCAAAATAATAATATAATATGTAGAAAATCCAAAACCTAAAGCCCCTAATGCCGCCAGTTTATAATTAACTTTTAATACCAATAAAAGAATAAAAAACTCAAAAAATAGAGAAACAAATAATCGGCAGGTCTAGGTAAAAAACGCAATAATTTATCTAGCTTTTTTATATAATTATTAGGATATAAAGCACTTAAATTATATGTTGGCATTCCTCCAAAAGCGGCATTTGTCCAATAAGGTTCTGTACCGTTTTCTTTTCTAAAATCATTCACTTCTTTTGCCATTCCAGTAAACTGCTTAATGTCATTCTGAAATATCTTTTTTCCTTCCAAAATTGGAGAAAAATAGGCTACTGAAACAATAACAAAAATTAAAATTACTACTGCAAATGGAAAAAATTTATTTATTAAATTTTTCATAAAATTTATTCATTTATGTCTTCATAATCTACATAATCACCAACATTTTTATTACTTTCTTTAGGTCTCGATGGTTTTTTAGCTATTACTGTTTCTCCTACTTTTCCACCATCAGTATCGGGTTTATTTTGCTGTTGCTGTTCTCTAAACTTTTTTTCAACATTATTAACTACCTGTTTTATAAACAACGGTAAAATATACCTACTTATAAATTTAAGTACATAGTAAACAATTAATATAATTGCTATCGTCTTTAACAATCCCATTTAATAAAGTTTTATAATTCCCAAAAATAACAATTTGACGGCAACTAAAACATTTAATTATATAAAATCTTATATTTGAACAATAATAAACTTAACATATGAAAAGAGTTTTTTTGTTGTTCATTGTATTTAACAGTATGCAAATGCTTCATGCTCAATATACTGAGATTATCAATTCTAAAAGACCTGGTTTTTCTGAGAGTCCATATAGTGTTGGCACCAATGTTTACCAATTTGAAACGGGCTTCTTTTATAGAAATAGCACCAGAGAAACAGCTTTTTCTAAACCAAATACTATTGGAGGTGAATTATTTTTTAGGTATGGAAAATTTTATGAGAAATTAGAATTTAATGCAAAAGTAGCTTATCAACGTGATGAAGTTTATAACATTTTAGGCCCAAATTATAATATTAGTGGTATTAGTCAACTTACTATTGGTGCCAAATATTTAATCTATCAACAAGAATATACAGATAAATCTAAAGAAATTAGAAGTTGGAAAAAGAGAATGGCCTTTGATAAAAAAAGATTAATCCCTTCCGTTGGAGCTTTTATTGGTGTTAATACCAATTTTTTAAGTAACGATTTTAAAGAAAATGAGTTAAGTATAAAAGCTGCTGTGTTACTACAAAATGATTTTTCGAATAGACTTGTATTAATAACAAATTTAATAGCTGATAAAATTTTATCAGATTCTAATGAATACTCATATATTGCAACAATGACCTATGCTTTAAGCTATAAATGGTCTTATTTTATTGAAAATCAAGGTATTTTTAAAAAAGAAATGACTCCGAAATTTCATTTTGGAACTGGTGCTGCCTATTTATTTTCAAACAATTTACAGCTAGACGCATCTATTAGAACAAATTTTTTTGAAGACTATTCCTTTCTATATTCTTCAATTGGTATTGCTTGGAGATTGGATAGACATTCTGATAAAGTAATTCATAAAAGTTCTCCTAGAGATCAACTCACAAAAAAAAGAAAACGCAGAAAAAAAGGAAATTTCTTTTCACGAATATTTAAAAAGAAACATTAAAATTTATGATTACTATACAAGAAATGACCTCTAAAAAGGAGATGAAGGCATTTGTTAAATTTCCTTTTAAATTGTACAAAAACAATCTTTATTGGGTTCCTCCCATTATCAATGATGAGCTAGAATCATTTGATAAAAATATAAATCCTGTTTTTGAACATGCTGAAGCTCAATTTTTTGTTGCTATTAAAAACAATGAAATTGTTGGAAGAATTGCTGCAATTATAAATCATACCGAAATAAATAAGCAAAAACTAAGGAAAATGCGTTTTGGATGGTTTGATTTTATAGATGATCTAGAAGTTTCTAAAAAGTTATTAGATAAAGTTTATGAAATTGGCTTGCGAAACAAACTTGAATTCATGGAAGGTCCAATGGGTTTTTCAAACCTAGATAAGGTTGGTGTATTAACAGATGGATTTAATAGTATTGGAAGTATGATAACTTGGTACAACTATGCTTATTACAAAGATCATTTTAAAAAATTAGGTTTTGAGGTTGAAAAAGAATATTTGGAAAGTATTTTTCCTTTTAAAAATGTAAAAAGAGAACCTCTTGAAAGAATTAGTACCATTATAAAAAAACGCTACCAACTTACACCTTTAAATTTTACTAAAACAAAAGATATTTTCCCTTATGTAGATCAAATGTTCAATCTATTTAACGAAAGCTATGCTTCACTTCCTACATTTGTTCCAATTAGCGATATAGAAAAAGATTATTTTAAAAAAAAATACATCTCATTTATCAATCCTGAATATATTAAATTTGTTGTTGATAAAGATGATAATATGGTAGCATTCGCAATTACTATGCCTTCCTTTTCTGAAGCTCTTCAAAAGGCTAAAGGTAAATTATTACCTTTTGGATTTTTGCACCTATTGAAGGCTAAAAAAAATAGCAAAGATGTTCTTTTCTATTTAATTGGAGTACACCCAAAATTTCAAAACAAAGGTGTGCATTCATTACTTTTTTTAGAATTTCAAAAATCATTTGAGCCCAAAGGTATTATCAACTGTATTAGAACACCTGAACTTGCCAGTAACAAGGCAATTGCTGCTGTTTGGAAAAAATTTAATTCAACTGTTTATAAAAAGCGTTGTACTTATAGAAAAAATATCTAATGCAATTATTTTACAATTCAGAAATAACAGCGAATACACAACAATTTACTTTTAATAAAATTGAGAGTAAACATCTTGTTCGTGTACTTCGTAAAAAAGAGAATGATAAAATATTTATCACAAATGGTTTCGGACAATTATTTACCTCAGAAATTATTATTGCCAGCGATAAAAAATGTTTGGTGAAAATTATAAACGTAGAATACACACAAAAACCGTGGAATTATTATTTACATATTGCAATTGCACCAACAAAATTAAATGACAGATTTGAATGGTTTTTAGAAAAAGCTACTGAAATTGGTATTGATGAAATTACACCTATAATTTGCGAACACTCTGAACGTAAAATTGTTAAACAAGAAAGAATGGAAAAAATAATTCATTCAGCAGCTAAACAATCACTTAAATTTCATTTCCCAAAATTAAATAATTATAAAACATTTAACCAATTTATAAAATCAGATTTTAATGGACAATTATTTATAGCTCACTGCGAAGAAGTAGAAAAAAAAACATTAAAATCTGAACTAAAACCTTCAACTAAAATTACTGTTTTAATTGGCCCTGAAGGTGATTTCTCAATCAAAGAAATTAAACAAAGTTTGGAACATAAATTTATTCCTGTATCTTTGGGACAAAGCCGTTTACGAACTGAAACTGCTGGTATTGTTGCTGTTCACAGTGTTGCCTTTATAAATGAATAACTTAATATTAAAATTTTACTCATTAATACCCATAAGAGTCTATTTACTTTTCACATGTTGCATGTTGCATTTTAACTTAATTTATGCACAACAAATAGCTATTTTAAAATACAGTGGTGGTGGAGATTGGTATGCAAACCCAACAGCATTACCTAACTTAATTAAATTTAGTAATGAAAATAGTAAAACTTCTATTAAAAAAAATCCCGAAACTGTTGATGTTGGTAGTGTAGATATTTTTAATTATCCCATTGTATTTATGACTGGCCATGGGAACGTGATTTTTTCAGAAAGTGCTATTAAAAATTTAAGAAATTATCTTATTTCTGGAGGTTTTTTAGAAATTTCAGATAATTATGGTTTGGATTTATACATTAGAAGAGAGTTAAAAAAAGTATTTCCATTATTAAATTTTCAAGAAATACCGTATAATCATCCTATTTACAATCAAACTTTTAAATTTAAAAATGGACTACCTAAAATACACGAACACAATGGTAAACCACCACAAGCTTTTGGTCTATTTTATAAAGGAAGACTCATTTGCTTCTATGATTATGAATCGGATTTAAGCGATGGATGGGAAGATGAAGAAGTTCACAACGATAATTTTGAAATAAGAGAAAAAGCATTAAAAATGGGTGCTAACATTATTGAATATGCTTTTAAAAATTAGTTAAAACTATGAACGAAAATTTAGATTCATTAAAAATAAATTTTGATACTGAAGGCTTATGGGTTTTAAATGTAACACTTGCTATAATTATGTTTGGAGTTGCTCTTGGAATTACAATAGATGATTTTAAACGGTTATTTAAAAACCCAAGAATCCTATTTACAGGTATTTTTTCTCAATTTATACTATTGCCCTTAGTAACTTTCATTTTTATAAAATTGGTAAATCCAATGCCAAGTATTGCATTGGGAATGATGATGGTTGCTGCTTGTCCCGGTGGTAATATTTCTAATTTTATGACTCAAATGGCAAAAGGTAATACAGCTCTTTCAGTTAGTTTAACAGCATTTGCAACCTTGGTTTCATTAGTAATGACTCCTTTTAATCTAGAATTTTGGGGTAATTTATACGCTCCAACAGCTCAAATACTTCAAAAAGTAGAGTTAAACCCATGGGAATTAGCCAAATTAGTTACTTTAATTTTAGGAATTCCCCTTATTCTTGGAATGTTATTTAATAAATATTATAAAAATTTATCAAAAAAATTATCAAAAATTTTAAAACCAATTTCCCTAGTCATTTTTATGATTTTTATTGTAATAGCCTTTTATGACAATTTTGATATTTTTATAAATTATGTTGAATATGTACTTATTTTGGTAGTTGCTCATAATTTACTAGCACTGTTAACTGGCTTTTATTTTGCAAAAGCAATGAAACTTTCTCGAAAAAATCAAAGAACCCTTTCTATTGAAACAGGAATTCAAAACTCTGGATTAGGATTATTACTTATTTTTAGTTTTTTTAATGGACTTGGAGGTATGGCATTACTTGTTGCTTTTTGGGCAATTTGGGATATAATTTCAGGATTATTATTAGCCACATATTGGTCTAAACAGAAAATAAAAGAATAATAGCTTGAAGCACCTTTGGTATAATATAATTAAATTTTATGTGAAAATCGGACTTTTCTTTTTACACAAAAAGATAATAATTTCTGGCAAAGAAAATATTCCTAAAAAAGGAGCGGTACTATTTGTTGGTAATCATCAAAATGCACTTATTGATGCCATTTTAATACCTACAACTACCAAAAGAAACATTCACTTTTTAACAAGAGCCTCTGCTTTTAAGAATAAAATAGTTGATAAAATACTTAGGAGTTTAAATATGATTCCTGTATATAGAATTAGAGATGGAATTAATACCGTTGAAAAAAATATTTTTATTTTTAAACAATGTTTCGAAATTCTAAAAAATGAAGGATCCATTGAAATTTTTGCAGAAGGAAACCATCATTTAGAACGAAGAATTTTTCCTTTAAAAAAAGGATTCGCTCGTATTATTTTAGGTACACTTCAAAAATACCCCAATTTAAAAATACTAATTGTTCCTGTAGGTATCAATTACGATTCTCATTTAAATTTCCCAAGTAGTGTTTCAATTTACTACGGAAAACCCATTTTGGTAAATACATTTATTAACGTTGAAAATCCAGATGTTAGATTTTTGAATATAATTAACGAAGTGTCTTCAGCTTTAAAAAAAATAACGGTTCACATCGAAGACAAAGATAATTACAATAAAATTATAACTAAATTGAATGCTCTCAAAGTAGATTATACAAACCCCTATGAAGTTAATGAAATACTAAAAAACATTGATAAATTACCAATACCTACTGCTAAGAAAATACAGGTTAATTGGTTTGCTCCAGTTCATTTACTTGCAAAAGTAAATAGTATTTTTCCATTATTAATTTGGAAATATTTAAAGTCAACTATTAAAGACCCAGTATTTACCAATACATTTAGATTTGCTTTAATACTAACAGTTTTTCCAATATTTTATCTTATCCAAACCTATATTGTTTATTGTTTTTTTAACTTGAAATATGCACTAATTTACTTGATTATTAGCATTGTACTAGGAATTATTTCTAAAAAAACAATGATTGTTAATCTGTAATTGCATCTTGTATTAACTGCTGTATTTCTATTCTAATATTGTTTTTTACTAAGTCCTTATTATTCATTGTTGGAAACACTCTATTAGATAAAAAAACATATATAATTTCAGTTTTAGGATCAACCCAAGTATAAGTACCCGTAAAACCACTATGTCCAAAACTTTCATCAGAAACACAACCACAAGTAGCTTTTTCTTTTGCCTTTAATTGAGGTTTATCAAAACCAACACCTCTTCTAACCCCATTATTTGCATAGTAACGATGGTTAAATTTGTTTATAGTTTTAGATTGAAAATACTGTTTCCCTCCATAATAACCTTTTTGTAAATACAACTGCATCATTTTAGAAATATCATTGGCATTTGAAAACAACCCCGCATGACCACCTATGCCTCCCTGCATTGCTGCACCCATATCATGCACGTACCCTTGTAACAATTGATTCCGATAGGAATTATCTTTTTCCGTTGGTACAATACTATTTTTCTGAAATTTATCTAAAGGTAAATACGTTGTTTTATTTGCTCCTAGTGCTTTAAAAAAGTGTTGTTGAGTCAATTCATTTAAATTTTTTTTATAGTAATTTTCTATAAAATCTTTAAAAATATAAAACGACAAATCACTATACTTATACCCTTCTCTCAAACGCTGTTCTGAATTAATTATACTATCCATCATTATTGAAGGATAATCTCTTCTTAAAAATAGCTTGTCTGCTACTTTTATATTGAATTTACTTGATTTTATTCCTCTATAAAATTCTTTTGAAGGTTTATGGGTTATGCTATCTAACGTAAACATATAAAATGGAATCCAAGGTTTTAATCTTGCATAATGAGAAAGTACTTCTTTAACAGTTAAAGTATCTTTATTCGTATTTTTAAATTTAGGTAATAAACTACCCATAGAACTCTCTAAACTTAAAACTCCTTTTTCTTCAAGTTCCATAATAAGAGGTAATGAAGCTATAATTTTAGTCATAGAAGCAATATCATAAATATCACTATTTTGAACAGGTAATTTTTGTTGATAAGTATGAAAACCAAAACTTTTATTGTAAACTACCTTCCCTTTTCTAGCTACTAGAATTTGCATTCCTGGAGTCATTTTTTTACGAATGACAACGTTAGCTAAAGAATCTATTCTTTTCAGTTTTTGACTACTTAAACCAACTTCTTCAGGAATAGAATATGCCAAACGCTTTAATGACTTTGTTTGAAGGCCATGTCCTACCGAAAATACCTTTTTAATTGAAACAGGTATTTTCCCTTTAATTTCTATTGCTCCAAAAAGCATTTGAGCTGAAATATTTTGTGATAATTTACTATTTTGATATGAAAGCAAAAGCCCATTAATATTTTTAAATGTTTTAAGTTGCAATAAACAATATGGATTTGCAAACACATCTAAAATAACAGTATTGGTTCTTGCAATTTCTTGTAACCAAACCAATTCTGAATCTTTAAAATGGTACTCATCTCTAAATCCTAGATCAGATTTATGAAAACCTACTATTACTAAATTATACGGCTCTAATTTCTCTATCAGTTCATCTAAATTTTCACTTGAAACCACATCAATAGCTGTGTAGTTTCTCAACGTTTTAATAAAATCAGTATTTTCTGCATCACCAAGTTTAACATAGGCAATTTTCTTCTTATCTAAATTCTGAATTGGCACTACTAAAGAATCATTTTTTAATAACGTTATTGAGTTTTTAATCAATTTTCTATATAATAATTCATTTTCAATAGAATTTAAATCTTTTTGTAAATTATCTAATTCAACTAATTTAAAATTAGATAAACCCGCCCAATATTTGGCTTTTAATATTTTCCGTACTGAATAATTTAATCGTTCTTCAGAAATTATTTTTTCTTGTAATGCATTTTTAATATATAAAATTGCAGCTGGCACATTCTCTGGTACTAACAAAATATCGTTCCCTGCAAGCATTGCTAGTAATTCAATTTCACCTGGTTTTGCAAAACCTGATGCTCCTTTCATGTTTAATGCATCAGTTATAATTAACCCGTTAAAATTTAATTTTTCTTTTAATAGACTAGTAACTACTTGGTATGAGAGTGATGTAGGTAATTCTACATTAGGCTCTAATGCTTTTACGCTTAAATGAGCAACCATAATAGTAGACAACCCTTTTGCAATAAGTTGTTTATATGGGTATAACTCTATTGAATCTAATCTATTCTTACCAAAATCTAAAACTGGCAAAGCAGTATGTGAATCTATATTTGTATCTCCATGACCTGGAAAATGTTTTGCACAGGCAAATACATTTTCACTTTGTATTCCTTTTATAAATGCCAACGCTTTCTTAGTTACATTTTCTCTACTTTCTCCAAAAGACCTATTCCCTATTATTGGATTATCTGGATTTGTATTTATATCAACTACAGGTGCAAAATTAATGTGAATTCCCAATCGTTTACACTGCTTCCCCATTTGTGCTCCAAATTCTTCAATTAATTTATCATCTCTTATTGCTCCAAGTGTCATATTCCAAGGAAATCGATAGGTGTTTTTTAAACGCATTTCCAAGCCCCATTCTGCTGTAATACCAATAAGTAATGGGACTTTAGAAATTGATTGATATATATTATTTAATTGAGCTTGTTTTTCAGGTGTTCCTTGCATAAAAACGAGACCACCAATGTGAAATTTCTCAATTAAATTTTTAATAAAAATGGTGTGATTTCTATCTTTATTTGAATATGCCTGAACCATTAATAACTGACCTATTTTTTCATCAACAGTCATATTATTTAACAAAGAATCTACCCATTGTTTTTGAGTTAATGAGTCTTTAACTATTAATGGATCAAACTTTTGAGCTTGTAAAAAGGTGCTATTTAACACTATAAATATGAAAAGTATATTTTTAATCATAAATTTATAATTGTTTAACCGCAGAAATATCCTTTTTCAATTTGAATTTATGGATTCTTATTTATTTCCCAACAGTTGAATATTTATTCTCAGGAAAAGAAAGTTCTTAAAATATTATACAAAAAAACGTTTGTGCCAACTTTTATCAGCTGTTACTTCCCAGTTATTAATTAAATCTACTTTTGTAGCAACCATATTATTAAATACAATTGTGTTTAAATTAATTTTTCCTTGTTTTGCATAATGTTGAAAATCAGACAAGCTCACAATATTTATACTGTTATTAACTTTAAACGATATGTTTAATTTATTTGTTAAATCTAAATTAAACTCCTTTTCTAATTGTTTTATTAAATTAACTGAGGCATCAATTGAACAACCTGAAACTTCATTAAATTCTTCATCAACGGCCAAAATAATAAATTGATTGTACTTTATTTGGTATGAAGCTTTTAAGTCTTCACCATGACGTTTCCAATTTTTAATAAAATCTTCTATTTTTAATTTAATAATTTCAACTTCATTTTCAGAAAACTCTCTATTTGATTGGTATATCCAAATTCTAGATGTGTCTGATAGGCTCTCAAAATTCACTAGCATATTGTTATAATTTTTGATTGAATTTATTTTTTAAATCATCAATTGTATTTTGTTTTTTTTGTGGAAATACTTTTTCTTTAATTTCTACTAACACTTTTTTTGTATATAACGGAAAATCTGCATTTTGTATCCAAGAAAAATACCCTTTATCTTTCTTCAAAACATCTTTAACCTTGTAATTTTTATACTTCCCAAAAGTAAAAATTTCTTCACCATCATCATCAAAAAGTATAAACCCTGCAAAATCGGCTCGCTTTTTAAACGTTGAATATTCATTTAAAAAAGTTACATCATTTTCTAAATCATCATATTTATCTAATTGTGCTTTTAAAATTTCATAGGTTGCATTGGTATCTGCTTCAGCAGAATGTGCATTTTCTAAACTTTTACCACAATAAAACTGATATCCAGCACTTAAAGTTCTTTCTTCTTTTTTATGAAAAATAACTTGAACATCAATAGCCACTCTGTCATTCATATTAAAATCAACTTTAGCTCTCAACATTTCTTCGGCTAAAAGAGGAATATCAAATCTATTCGAATTAAACCCTGCCAAATCACAACCTTCAATCATTTTACTAATTTCTAAAGCTAACTCATTAAATGTAGGTTCTGTAACTACTTTCTCATTGGTAATTCCGTGAATGTCTGATGCTTCTTTAGGTATTTCCATTTCAGGATTAACCAACCATGTTTTACTTTCTTTATTCCCATTTGGGAACACTTTTAAAATTGAAATTTCAACAATCCTGTCTTTTGCAATGTTTATTCCTGTTGTTTCTAAATCGAAAAAAACAATAGGTTTCTTTAATTTTAAATCCATAGGGTTTTTAAATAATTAGATGGTAAATATACAACCTTGAAAGGTAAATTTTAAGTTTTTAATTAAGTTGTTTTTTAGAGTTTAACTATTCACTCTCCAGTTGTTTTTTATAATTTTCTACTTCAACCTTATATTTTTGTGGTAATTCAGGTTTTTGAAAGTTATATTTCTGTAATGTTTCTAAAATGGTTTCTGCAACAATTAATCTAGCTGTTGGTTTATCATCAGCAGGTACAACAAACCAAGGTGCATTTTCATTAGACGTTTTATTTAATAATTCTTGATAACAATATTGATAGTTATCCCACAATTTACGTTCTTTCAAATCGGCTGGTGAGAATTTCCAGTTTTTTTCTTTCAGTCTAAGTCTTCTTAAAAGTCTATTCTTTTGCTCTTCTTTTGAAAGGTTTAGAAAAAATTTCAAAATAATAGTTCCATTATCGGCAATGTATTTTTCAAAATTATTAATCTCTTGCATTCTGTTATTATAAAAATCGTTATTTAAATCGTCTAAACTTTTTACCGAGGGAATATTTTCTGCAAAAACATACTCAGGGTGTACACGAGTTACCAATACATTTTCATAGTGTGTTCTATTAAAAACACCTATTTTCCCTTTTGCTGGTAGCGCTATATAATGACGCCAAAGGTAATTGTGTTTTAATTCCAACTCCGTTGGAACTTTAAAACTATGAACCTCTACACCACGAGCATTTACATCTTTAAACACCTCCCGTATTAAACTATCTTTACCTGAAGTATCCATTCCTTGCAAGCAAATTAATACCGCATATTTACCTTCTGCATACATGGTATCTTGTAATTTGCTTATTTTTTTACGAATCTTTTTTAATTTCTTTACAGCTTTCTCATCAAGTTCTTTTGTTGATATTTCAGTAAGATTTATAGTTTTGGAGACTTTAAATTTGTTCATTCTTAAAATTATTTACTAGCAAATAGTTTTACATCATTTTCTGAAATTTCTTTTTCGCCTAAAATTATTAATCGTTCTACAACATTTCTAAGTTCTCTAATATTCCCTGTCCAATCATAGTTTTGCAACAATTCTATAGCTTTTTTTGAAAAAGATTTTATTGCTGTACCTTGCTCTGCAGCAATTTGCTGAGCAAAAAAGTTAATTAAAAGAGGAATATCTTCTCTTCTTTCATTTAAGGCTGGGACTTTAATTAATATTACAGCAAGTCTATGGTATAAATCTTCTCTAAAATTACCTGCTTCAATTTCCTTTTTTAAGTCTTTATTTGTTGCAGCAATAACCCTAACATCAACTTTTATATCTTTATCGCTACCAACTCTTGCAATTTTATTTTCCTGTAAAGCTCTTAAAACTTTAGCTTGTGCTGAAAGGCTCATATCTCCTATTTCATCTAAAAAAATAGTTCCTCTATTAGCGGCTTCAAATTTACCAGCTCTATCTTTATTTGCTCCTGTAAATGAGCCTTTAACATGTCCAAATAATTCGCTTTCAATTAATTCTGATGGAATTGCCGCACAATTTACTTCAATCATTGGTCCTTTTCTTCTTTCACTTTTTTCGTGTAGCCAATGTGCTACTATCTCTTTACCTGTTCCATTTGGTCCTGTAATAAAAACTCTTGCATCTGTTGGAGCAACTTTTTCAATCATAGATTTTATATGGCTAATAGCTCCACTATCTCCCACCATTTCATATTTCTTGCTAACTTTTTTCTTAAGAATTTTATTTTCTACAACCAATTCTTTCCTGTCCAGTGCGTTTCGAACAGTATTTAATAAACGATTTAAATCTGGTGGTTTCGATATATAATCAAATGCTCCTAAACGCATTGCACTTACAGCAATATCCAAATCTCCGTGACCTGATATCATTACTATTGGGATTTCTGATTTTATTTTTTTTGCTTTTTCAAGCACCTCCATACCATCCATTTTTGGCATTTTAATATCACACAATACTAAGTCGTAATCAGATTTAGTAATCATCTCTAAACCTATTAAACCGTCTTCAGCCTCTTCAACTTGATAAGAGTCATTCTCTTCAGAAATTATTTTTTTTAATACCCTGCGTATAGCAGCTTCATCTTCAATTATTAATATCTTTGACATTCTATTCTTTTTTTTGTATTAAATGTACATCTCTTTGTGGAAATGGAATTTGAATATTATTTTCTCTAAATTTAGTATCAATTAAAAATCTCAAGTCACTTTTTATTTTAAACAGTGAAAAACTGTCTTTTGTAGAAAAACGCAATCTAAACTGCAAGGCACTTTCTCCAAAATCCATAAAAAGTACATCTAAATTCTTATTATTTATTACTTTGGGATGTTCTATTCCTGTTTCTAAAAGCAATTCTTTTACCTTTTCAACATCCGATCCGTAAGCAACACCTACATCTACAGACTCTATTATCAATTGCCCATTTTGAGTCCAATTGTATAAACTACTTGCTAAAAAAATATGGTTTGGCATTATTATCACTTTATCATCAACTGTCATGGCTCTAGTTGTTCTCAAATTAATTTCAAAAACTTTGCCAACTTTCCCATCAACTTCAATAATATCATTTATGTGAATTGTTTTATCTAGCAACATAAATATACCTGAAATAATATCTTGAAACAATGTTTGAAGCCCTAGCCCCAAACCTACCAACAATGCTGCAGAACTAGTAAGTAAAACGCCTATTTTAACACCTAGAGAATCTAATGCTATAATTATAACGAGTACGTAAATAAAATATTTAAGAAAAGAAAATATTGCTTTAAACTTATCCTTATCTTCCTCCTCTAATCTTCTGCTTACAATTTTTCTAATAACTTTTAGAAAAAAACTTGTAGCAAAAAATATAGTTATTAAGAGTAAAACTCCTTTAATAGTTATTTGAATTTTATCACTAAAATTTATGGTAAAGTTTAATATGTTGTTTATTACCTCCACTTTTTAATATTTTAACCACTTGTAAAGTTCTTTGTACGTTGGTTTTTTTCCATACATTAAAATACCAACTCTATATATTTTTGCTGCAAACCAAACAATTGCAACAAAAGTAATTATTAATAATACCATAGAAATAGCTATTTGCCACCAAGGTACACCAAATGGAATACGCATTAGCATAACTATTGGAGAAGTCAAAGGAAATAATGAAAAGCCTAATGCAATTGGTCCGTGTGGATTTTCAATAACTGAGAAGCCTACATAAATAGCAATCACTAAAGGCATTAAAACTGGCATCATAAACTGTTGTGTATCTGTTTCACTATCAACAGCAGCTCCTATTGCAGCATAAATAGAACTATAAATTAAATATCCTCCTAAAAAGTAAATAATAAATGAAAAAAACATAGTTAATATTGGTAAATTCTTTATTTCCTGTAGTACCAATTGTAAATTATTACCTGTTGTTTCTTGTACTTGCTGAACAACATCTGGAGTTATAGGCATTGCATTCGTACTCTGAACTGCATCAGATCCAAAAAATAGAGTTACTGTAAATAAAATTGCACCACCTATTATCATCCAAATAATAAATTGCAAAATGCCTGCCAAGGCATTTCCAATTATTTTCCCTAACATTAATTCAAATGGTTTTACTGATGAGATTATAATTTCAATAATTCTACTTGTCTTTTCTTCAATTACACTTCGCATTACTGATGTTCCGTAAATAATAATAAACATAAAAATTAAGTATCCAAAACCTCCGCCAGCAGCCATACGTAAAACACTTCCTATTTTTGATGATTTTTCACCAATAAAATTTTCCGTTGCAATATTAACTACTGTTTCTGTTGCTTTAATTTTAGATACGTCAATATGAAGTTGTTCTATCTTTAAATTGCGTATTTTCTTTTCTAATTTATTTTCAATTGAATTTAATAAATTTAAACTTGGAGCATCTTTTGAATAAAATGCTATTCCTTTAGAAAGCACATTTAAACTATCACCTTTAGGAATATACAAAAGCCCATAGTAAAATTCATTGGCTTTTACTTTTGCTTCTTCTAGTCCCAAAGCCGTTAAATCTACATATTTGGTTGTATTTGAATCTGCAAATGTAGTTGAAAATTCATGTGATTCGTCAACAAAAGCAATTGTACGAACTTCTTCACTATTTTTGTCGTTTAAAAAAATTATTAATGCAAAAAGCCCAACCATTAAAAGTGGACTTAATATTGTCATTACAATAAAAGACTTGTTTTTTACTTTTGCATAAAACTCTCTTCTTATTATTAATTTTAGTTTATTCATTGGTTGCTACTGCTTTTAGAAAAATATCATTTGCACTTGGTATAATTTCGGTAAAGTGGGTTATTTGTGCTTTACTATTTAAAAACCGAATTAAATCTGTTGATGTCTCATTCTCTTTTAAACTAATTAAAACTCTTAAATCTGCATTGAAAGAATTTGACACTGAATTTTCGACTGAAAATTTTGATTTAATTTGACTATACAAATCGTCTTTATTTGAGCTTAATAAACCTACTTCAAATTTATTTTCTTTGAATTGAAGCTTAATATCGCTTAATTTCCCGTCTAAAATTTTATTAGATTTATTAATTAGGGCAATGTAATCGCACATTTCCTCAACAGATTCCATTCTATGAGTAGAAAAAATAATACTCGCTCCATCATCACGTAATTTAAGAATCTCATCTTTAATTAAATTTGCATTGATGGGGTCAAAACCACTAAATGGTTCATCAAAAATTAACAATTTAGGTTCATGCATTACAGTTACAATAAATTGAACTTTTTGTGCCATTCCCTTAGAAAGTTCTTGTATTTTTTTATTCCACCAGTCTCGTATTTCAAATTTATCAAACCAATACAGTAACTTCTTTTTTGCTTCAATTTTAGACATTCCTTTCAATTGCGCTAAGTATAAAGCTTGTTCACCTACCTTCATGCTTTTATACAAACCTCTTTCTTCTGGTAAGTAACCAATATCTTTGATATGGTTTTGCTTCAACTTTTCTCCATCTAAAAAAATATGGCCACTATCGGGTAATGTAATTTGATTTATTATTCTAATTAATGAAGTTTTCCCTGCTCCGTTAGGCCCCAGTAATCCAAAAATACTTCCTTCAGGCACAGAAATAGAAACGTTGTTTAATGCAGTAAAACTACCGTAACTTTTATACACATTTTCAACCGTTAAAATATTTTTCATTTTATATCTTTTATTTTCGGAACGAAAATATGGCTATTTTATTAAAATTTGGTTAATCTTTTAATAAAGTTATTCCAATTTTCTAAGATATTTTTCTTGAATAGTTTTTAACATTTCTAACGAAATTTTAGGTCTAACCACACGCAAAATTTCTACAATACCACCATCCCTATATAAAATACCTTTTGCAATATCAAAATTTTTGTCTGAAATGTTATTTTTTATCTCATAAGTTATTTTTTTAAATTCATCCCAAGAGATGTGTTTAGGTATTTCAATATAATATCCATTCTCATCGGTAGTTGAGTGATAAATCCCTTCATCTAATTTTTGAATATTCATAAATCTATTAATACGAATAATTGCTTCAACATCCTCAAATTTTTCGCTTTTTGCAAAAACAAAACCTGCATCTTTAAAGTATTGTTGAATTTGTGGTATTTCACTAAATCTATTTATTCCTCTAACTCTAATTCCATTAATTTTTCTTCTATCAATAATAACTTCACACTTTGCTCCAATTATATCTAAATTATATTTATCGTTTATTTCACCAGTAGTACGTAATATATTTTCAAATGAATTAAGTTCTTTAGTTACAAATATTATTGAAGCTGGTTTATTAATATCCGTAAATCTTGAATAATATGATTTATAGGGGTCAGGGACGTTAATTACAAAAGTATTTGGCAATTTATTTTCATCAATAGTTGAAATGTTTTCTTGTTTCGTTATTTTTCCAATTAGCTCTCTTGTTCCCATATTTATAATATTTATATTTTCTATTTAAACTTATCTCTTTTTTTTATAATAAACAAGTAAAATTCATCACATGATATATTTTTTTTAATTTTACTATGCGCGCATAGTATTTTTTTCATATATTTGGGAAATGTTAAAAGAACAAACTATAGATCATATACTAAGAGCTACGTGGCAAGCTGTTGCTAAAATGTACAATGAGCAAGCAGCCAAGCACAATAGCACAATGGCTATGGCATTCGTTTTATTAAATATAGATATTGAGAATGGAACTCCATCAACATCACTTGGACCATTAATGGGAATGGAATCTACCAGCTTATCTCGTATACTTAAAAGTATGGAAGATAAAAAATTAATTTATAGAGAAAAAAACCCTGAAGATGGTAGAAGTGTACTTATAAAATTAACAAATTTTGGTATTGAAAAACGTAAAATATCTCGTGAACATGTAATACTATTTAATGAAACTGTTAAAAAAAATATTTCAACCGAAAAAATTAAGCACTTTTTCGAAGTTACCGAAACTATTAATAAATTAATAACGAATAAAAAGGTTTTTGATACAAATTCGACTAAATAAAAACATAAAATCTAAAAAATGAAAAGACCAATAAAAAAAGTAGCTGTAATTGGTTCCGGAATTATGGGATCAGGTATTGCCTGTCATTTTGCAAATGTTGGTGTAGAAGTTTTGCTCTTGGATATTATTCCTCGCGAACTAAACGCTTCAGAAAAAGCAAAAGGACTTACACTAGAAGACAAAGCTGTACGTAACAGATTGGTAAACGACAGTTTGAAAGCCGCACTAAAATCAAAGCCTTCACCTATTTACAATAAAAAATTTGCTGATAGAATTTCTACAGGCAATTTAGAAGATGATATTTCTAAAATTAAGGATGTTGATTGGATTATTGAAGTTGTTGTTGAACGCTTAGATATTAAACAACTGGTTTTTGAAAAAATTGAAAAATATCGCAAACCAGGAACATTGGTTTCTTCAAATACTTCAGGTATTCCTATTCAGTTTATGAATGAAGGTAGAAGTGAAGATTTTCAACAACACTTTGCCGTAACTCACTTCTTTAATCCTCCTCGATACTTAAAATTATTTGAAGTAGTTCCAGGACCAAACTGCAAACAAGAAGTAACTGACTTTTTAATGATGTACGGTGAAAAATTCTTAGGAAAAACTTCGGTTTTAGCTAAAGATACTCCTGCTTTTATTGGAAATAGAGTTGGTATTTTTGGAATTATGAGTTTATTCCACCAAGTTAAAGAATTAGGTTTAACTGTTGAAGAAGTTGATAAATTAACAGGGCCTGTTATTGGAAGACCAAAATCTGCAACTTTTAGAACTGTTGATGTTGTTGGCCTAGACACCTTAGTTCATGTTGCAAATGGTATTTATGAAAATTGCCCAAATGATGAAGCTCATGAACTATTCAAACTGCCAGATTTCATCAATAAAATGATGGAGAACAAATGGTTAGGCAGTAAAACCAAGCAAGGTTTTTACAAAAGAGTTGTTGAAAACGGTAAAAAATCCATCTTGTCGTTAGACCTAGATACTTTAGAATACAGACCTAGTAAAAAAGCCAAATTTGCAACACTTGAAATGACTAAAACTATTGATAATGTAATTGATAGATTTAAAATATTGGTAAAAGGAAAAGATAAAGCTGGTGAATTTTATAGAAAAAATTTCGCTGCTATGTTTGGATATGTTCAAAATAGAATTCCTGAAATTTCAGACGAATTATACCGATTAGATGACGCTATGAAAGCTGGTTTTGGCTGGGGACACGGACCATTC
Organism: Lutibacter profundi; assembly: GCF_001543325.1. NCBI lineage: Bacteria > Pseudomonadati > Bacteroidota > Flavobacteriia > Flavobacteriales > Flavobacteriaceae > Lutibacter > Lutibacter profundi. The sequence goes on along the minus strand of NZ_CP013355.1, from coordinate 2,928,281 downwards.
CAAATTTGGGATGCTATTGGAATTGAAAAAGGAATAGAATTAATGCAAGCTGAAAACATTCCTGTAGCCAATTGGATTACTGAAATGCTTAAAAGTGGTAATCAATCTTTCTATACCATAAAAGATGGTACCAAGTATTACTATGCAATCCCTTCTAAAAAACAAGAAAAAATACCAGGACAAGATAGTTTTATTATTCTTGATAATATTAGAGAAACAAAAACAATTTGGAGTAATTCAGAAGCTGTAATTCAACATTTAGGTGATGGAATTTTAAATGTAGAATTCCGTTCAAAAATGAATACTATTGGTAGTGGCGTAATTCAGGCTATTAATAAGGGAATTGATTTAGCAGAACAAGAATATGAAGCTGTTATTATTGGTAACCAAGCACCTAATTTTTCAGTAGGCGCTAATTTAGCTATGGTATTTATGACTGCTGTTGAACAAGAATACGATGAACTTGGATTTGCAATTAAAGCATTCCAAGATACTGTTATGAGGTTGCGTTACTCAAGTATCCCAACTATTGTTGCCCCTCACGGAATGACACTTGGCGGTGGTTGTGAAATGACTTTACACGCTGATAAAGTTGTAGCCGCTGCTGAATCATACATTGGTTTGGTAGAATTTGGAGTAGGGTTATTACCTGGTGGTGCAGGCACAAAAGAAATGACCTTAAGAGCCGCAGAAACTTTTAAAGATGGTGATGTTGAACTAAACAGGTTAAGAGAACACTTTTTAGCCATTGCAATGGCCAAAGTAAGTACTTCAGCTCATGAAGCATTTGATTTAGACATTTTGAAACCAGGTAAAGATATTGTAGTTGTTAACAGAGATAGGCAAATTGCTACTGCAAAACGTTACGCGCTACAAATGGTAAAAGATGGTTATACCCAACCTACTCCACAAAAAGTTAAAGTATTAGGTAAACAAGCATTAGGTATGTTTTTGGTTGGAACTGATGCTATGGAAAAAGGATTTTATATTTCAGAACATGATAAATTAATTGGTAATAAAATAGCCTACGTAATGTCTGGTGGAGATTTATCTGAACCTACGTATGTTTCTGAACAATATTTACTCGATTTAGAACGTGAAGCTTTTCTTTCTTTATTAACAGAGAAAAAAACACTACAACGAATTGAGCATACTTTAAAAACAGGTAAACCTTTACGTAATTAGTATTGAGAACAAAGTATTTAGTAATTAGAAGTAGTTATGCATAAAATTGAAGAGTTAAAAATCTGGAAAAAATCGATAAAATTAACAATGTTAGTTTATCAACTTATTACTGCTCTTCCTTCTAATGAAAAATATGGATTAATTTCTCAAATTAAAAGGAGTTCTGTTTCAATACCTTCAAATATTGCTGAAGGTGCTGGAAGGAATTCAAATAAAGAATTTAAACATTTTTTGAGTATCGCAAATGGATCTGCATATGAACTTCATACCCAATTAATTTTAACTATAGAGCTTGGTCTAATTTCAAAAGAAAAAGTTCAACCAGTTCTAGATTTAATTACCGAAGTTCAAAAGATGAACTATTCATTTCAAAAAAGTCTTGAAACTAAAATCTCAATACTCAATACTCAATCCTAAAATCTAATATAAAATGAAAACAGCATATATAATAAAAGGATATAGAACTGCAGTAGGTAAAGCACCTAGAGGTGTTTTCAGATTTAAAAGATCTGATGATTTAGCTGCAGAAACCATTCAATATTTATTAAAACAAGTACCGCAACTAGAAATCTCAAGAATTGATGATGTTATGGTTGGTTGTGCAATGCCAGAAGGCTCACAAGGTTTAAATATGGGACGTTTAATTTCATTAATGGGATTAAATTCTGTAGATATTCCTGGTGTTACTGTAAACCGCTTTTGTTCTTCTGGAATTGAAACTATTGCTATGGCTTCAGCAAAAATAGCAGCAGGTATGGCCGATTGTATTATTGCAGGAGGAACAGAAAGTATGAGTTCAGTACCTATGGGCGGTTACAAACCTGAATTAAATTATGACGTTGTAAAAGCTGGCCATGAAGATTATTATTGGGGAATGGGAACTACCGCTGAAGCAGTAGCTAACAAATACAATGTTTCACGCGAAGATCAAGATGCTTTTTCATTCAATTCACATCAAAAAGCATTAAAAGCAATTAAAGAAGGAACTTTTAAAGATGATATTGTTCCTATTACTGTTAATCAAACTTATTTAGATTCAAACGGCAAACGTAAAGAAAAAAGCTATGTAGTTGATACTGATGAAGGCCCTCGTAAAGGAACTTCCTTAGAAGCATTAGCAAAATTACGCCCAGTTTTTGCTCAAGGCGGAAGTGTTACTGCAGGTAACTCATCTCAAATGAGTGATGGTGCCTCTTTTGTATTAGTAATGAGCGAAGCAATGGTTAAAGAATTAAATTTAGAACCAGTTGCCCGATTAGTTTCTTATGCTGCTGTTGGGGTTGAACCAAGTATAATGGGTATTGGACCAATGCATGCCGTACCAAAAGCATTAAAACAAGCTGGATTGAACATAAAAGATATTGACTTATTTGAACTTAACGAAGCTTTTGCATCACAATCTTTAGCAGTAATTAGAGGATTAGATTTAAACCCTGACATTGTAAATGTAAATGGAGGAGCTATTGCATTAGGACATCCTCTTGGCTGTACAGGAGCAAAATTATCTGTACAACTTTTCAATGAAATGCGCAGAAGAAAAAACAAGTATGGTATAGTAACAATGTGTGTTGGAACTGGACAAGGTGCGGCTGGAGTTTATGAATTTTTAAAATAAAACATCTAAAAATTAAATAATAACTTAAAATGGCAACAATTAAAGGAGGAGAATTCCTAATTAAAGAAATTAAATCTGAAGATATTTTTGTTTCTGAAGAGTTTAATGAAGAACAAAAAATGATGAAAGAGGCTGTTCAAGATTTTATAAATCGTGAAGTTTGGCCTTTGAAAGAGAGATTTGAAAGTAAAGATTACGCTTTAACTGAAGAAGTAATGCGTAAAGCTGGTGAAATGGGTTTTTTGGGAGTTTCAATTCCTGAAGAATACGGAGGAATAGGAATGGGATTTGTTTCTACAATGTTAGTAACTGACTATATATCAGCAGCTACAGGATCTTTAGGAACAGCTTTTGGTGCACATACCGGAATTGGCACCATGCCTATTTTCTTGTATGGAACCGAAGAACAAAAACAAAAATATTTGCCAGCCTTAACATCTGGAGAAAAATTTGGTGCTTACTGTTTAACTGAACCTGAAGCAGGTAGTGATGCAAATTCAGGTAAAACAACTGCTGAATTAACTGAAGATGGAAAACACTACAAAATTAACGGACAAAAAATGTGGATTTCTAATGCGGGATTTGCTGAAATTTTTATTGTATTTGGCCGTATTGAAAATGATAAAAATATCACAGCATTTATATTAGAATTTGATAAAAATAATCCTAATGGTGTAACTCTTGGAGAAGAAGAACACAAGCTTGGAATTGTATCATCCTCAACTCGTCAGGTATTTTTTAATGATACGCTAATCCCTATTGAAAATATGCTGTCAGAAAGAGGAGCTGGATTTAAAATTGCTTTAAACTCTCTAAATGTTGGTCGTATTAAATTAGGAGCAGCCTGTTTAGACGCAAGTAGAAGAATTGTTACCGAATCTGTTAAATACGGAAACGAACGTAAGCAATTTAAAACAGCCATTTCTAATTTTGGTGCTATCCAAAAAAAATATGCTGAAATGAGTACAAAAACTTTTGCGCTAGATGCAGGCTCTTACAGAGCAGCAAAAGACATCCAAAATATGATTGACTCATTATTAGCTGCCGGTAAAACTCATCAAGATGCTGAATTAACTGCTTTTAGCGAGTATGCTATTGAGTGTGCAATCATAAAAGTTTATGGTTCAGAAGTTTCCCAATATGTATCTGATGAAGGTATTCAAATATTTGGAGGAATGGGATTCTCTAAAGATACACCAATGGAAAGTGCGTGGAGAGATGCCCGTATTACCAGAATTTATGAGGGTACAAATGAAATTAATCGTTTATTAACCGTTGGCATGTTGCTAAAAAAAGCAATGAAAGGTAAAATTGATTTAATTACACCGGCCATGGAAGTTGGTAATAGTTTACTTGGAATTCCTTCTTTTGATACACCCGATTTTTCTGAAACATTGTCTGAAGAAAAAGATATGATAGCCAAGTTAAAAAAGGTTTTCCTAATGATTTCGGGAAAAGCAGTACAAAAATATGGCGCTGATTTAGACAACCATCAACAATTAATTTTGGCTGCTGCAGAAATAATGATTGAAATTTACATGGCTGAATCTGCCATTTTAAAGGCCGAAAAAATTGTTAATTTAACTTCTAAAAAAGAAGCCGAAAGCCAAATTGCAATGGCTAAATTAAATTTGTACAATGCTGTTGAAAAAATAAATAGTTTTGGTAAGGAAGCTATTTTATATTTTGCTGAAGGAGATGAACAAAGAATGATGCTTATGGGATTAAAACGCTTTACTAAATATGTAAATAACCCAAACCCAATTGCACTTAGAAAATTAATTGCAGAGAAAATAATAGCCGAAAACAGTTATTGTTTTTAAATTTTAATTCAAGCAATTTAATTACAACCGAAAAGCTACAACAAATTTGTTGTAGCTTTTTCTTGTTTAGAATTGATATTTAACTTTATTTTTTCGTAATTTTATACAAGCAATCTAGTATTTACTACTGCCCCAATAGTTTAATCCGTTAAATTAACAATTATGAGAAAAAATATTGGAATTTGGATCGACACAAAACAAGCTTTTATTATTAAAGTTACAAACAATAATCACTCTATTAAAAAAATTGAGTCTAACATTGAAACCCGAGAGCGTGTTCCGGGAGAGTCTAAAAAATATGGTAGATTTGGCGGACAGTATATGACTTTTGAAAAGAATAAACTGAACCGTAGAAATATACAAACTAAAAAATTTTTCAAACAATTATTAAAAGAAATTATAAATTGTGATAACGTTGTGCTTTTTGGCCCTTCAAAAATGAAAAAATTATTTAAGAAAGAAATTAAATCTAATATGCTGGTTAAAGATAAATTAATTGGAGTCTATAAATCAGAGTTACTTACTGAAAATCAATTAATTGCCTGGGTAAAAGATTTCTATAACAAAACAACTCTTTAATTCTTTTAGTAATCTTACAGAAAAATATGAACCTATGAAATTAAAAACAGTTTCACTAATTACCTTCTTGTTACTTAATCATTTCATTTGGTCGCAAAAAATAACAATTGATAGTATAATAACTAATAATGGATATATTCTAATTCAACCAATTTCGCATGCCAGTTTTATATTAACTGTTAACAACAAAACAATACTCATTGACCCTTCAGGAAAAGAAAAAATATACACTAACTTAAAATCACCTGCTATTATTTTAATAACTGATGTTCATGGAGATCATCTAAATTTAAAAACATTAAATTCTATAGATACTTCTAATACTATTTTTATAGTTCCTGAAGCAGTCGCAAATAAATTACCAGAAAAATACAACTCACAACTAACTATTTTAAAAAATAACCAAGGGGTTCATAGGCTTAACATGTTTATAAAAGCTATACCAATGTATAATTTACCTGAAAATACAAATTCAAAACACCCAAAAGGAAGAGGTAATGGATATCTTTTAACTATTGATAATAAACGTATTTATATTTCAGGAGACACAGAAGATATTTTAGAAATGAGAATGCTTCAAAATATTGATATTGCTTTTATTTGTATGAATTTACCTTATACTATGAATATAAACCAAGCTGCAAATGCAGTTCTAGAGTTTCAGCCAAAAATTGTGTATCCATTTCATTACAGAGGAAAAAACGAATACAGTGATGTTGCTAAATTTAAAAAATTAGTAAACGCCAAAAATAAAAATATTGAAATTCGTATACGTAACTGGTATCCAAATTAAATTTTTAATACTTCTTTCCCTATTTCACATTGTAAACAAAGTTGATGGTTGCAATATTCATTCTTAAGCTGTAACAAAGCCTGCGTTTCAAAAGCATTACTACTTTTAATTTTTAAATTATTAAAGTTTGAAGTAATCTTGTTTTTTTCAGGCTTAATTTGATCTATTATAGAAATTACTGAACTAAAATTACTTTTACCAATATTTTTTAAATACATAAATTTTACAGGTACAATGGTGTTAATTAACACTAAATCAATAAATGATTTTGATAATTTTTTGATGCTTTTTTTTGACTCTTTCTCAAACGTATAATGAGTTTCCCAAAAAGGTAAGGTAGCAGTTGCTAATAAATCATAAAAATCTTCAACTGTATTCACTTCAATTATTTTTGAAAATAAATTTTTATGTTTAAAATACAACGAAGCTAATTGAGATAATCTTACCGTTGGAAAATTATTTGGTCGCAATCTAAAAAATTGAACTTGCTCTTTTGAAATTGATGTTAGTTTATATTTTATTTTTAAATATTCATATTCTTCTTTTAATCTTTTAAAATATGCTGACTCAAAGTTATTAGCTAACAAACCTGCTTGACCAAAAAACAATGCTTCTAATTGATTGAGATTTGTTGAAACTTTCCTAACAACTGAAAAGTTAAAAGAAGTGGCGAAATTTTTAAATGCATCAGCATTAATTTTTAATCCAAAATTTTTTGCTAATAAAATAAATAAAGTAGCCTCCCAATCGTTATTATTTGAAGTTAATAGTTGTTGAATATCATCTGATTTTTGTTCTAGTCTCTCAAAAAAAAGCCGTTCAAACCAATGTGTTAAAATGAATGAATTTATTACTTCAATATTATGTTCACAATTAATCCATTTTTTAGGCCTATTAAAAAGCAACTTATAATTATCCAATAAATGCTTAGATATATAATTTTTCAACTCTAATGTTGCTATTTTTTGATTGGATTTTCTATAAATATCAACATTGTGTTCCCAAACAACATGCAAAATAACTGAATCATAATTGCTATCAACTTCATGAGTATGTGCATACCAGTCTGATGAATTTATATGAATTTCAACATTTCCAGCCCAAAGTTGTTTCCCTATTACAATTTTAGCGTTCAAAAAATCTGGACCTGTATTTTTATTTTCTATTCCAGAAGCAACAACTTGAATAAATTCTCCTTTGGTAGATTGTAATTTCATTGGTGAAAACAATTGTAGTTTCCACACAAAATGTAGTAAATTTTCTTTCATAGCAATTTTAATTCTCATAAAAGTATAAATTAACTTTTAGTTATGAAAATTGACTATTAAAATTGACTAAATTTGAGTACTTTTGGGTTAATTTTGTAAAAACTAATTTAATTCAAATGAACATACTTGATAGCTTAGAATGGAGATATGCTACTAAAAAATTTGATCCCTCAAAAAAATTGACAAATCAACAAATTGAAACGCTAAAAAAAGCTTTCAATTTAACACCCACATCTTTTGGTTTACAACCTATAAAATTAATTGTAATTAACAATAAAGAAATCCAAGAAAAATTTGTAGAACATGCCTATTTTCAACGTCAAGTTGCTGATGCCTCTCATTTATTAATTTTATGTATTGAAGAAGACACAACAACTGATGACATTAATGCTTATTTTGATATGGAGAAGCGAATAAGAAATATTGATGAAAAAGTAATTTCAGACTTTAGAAAACAACTGATTGATATGTACAAAAACAAAACAGTTGAAGAAAAACAGCAATCTGCTAAAAACCAAACATATATTGCCTTAGGAAATTTAATGACTGTTTGTGCCGCAGAAAAAATTGATGCCTGCCCAATGGAAGGTTTTGTTCCAGAAAAAATAGATGAATTGTTAAATTTAAAAAACTTAAATTTAAAATCTGTTTTATTACTACCTGTAGGTTTTAGAGCAGAAGATGATATTATGAGTGGCATGAAAAAGGTAAGAAAACCACTGAGTGAAAGTATTATAGAATTATCATAGTAAATAACACAATATAAAGATGAATAAAGAGATCAGAGAACTAGAACCTAAAGCTCTTTGGAATAATTTTGCTGATTTAAATGCAGTTCCAAGAGGTTCCAAAAAAGAAGAAAAAGTAATCCAGTTTATGGTAGACTTTGGAAAAAAATTAAACCTCGAAACAATTGTTGATCCCGTTGGGAATGTTATTATAAAAAAACCTGCTTCAAAAGGAATGGAAAATAGAAAACCTGTTGTAATGCAAGGACATTTAGACATGGTTCATCAAAAAAATGCTGATACTAATTTTGATTTTGATACAGAAGGTATTAAAATGAAAATTGAAGATGGCTGGGTACGTGCAGATGGAACAACACTTGGTGCTGACAACGGTTTGGGAGTTGCTGCAATAATGAGTGTTTTAGAATCAAGTAACATTAAACACCCTCCTTTAGAAGCCTTATTTACCATTGATGAAGAAACTGGAATGACTGGTGCAATGGGACTACAAGCTGGATATTTAGATGGAGAAATATTGCTTAACCTAGATACAGAAGAAGATGATGAAATTGATATAGGTTGTGCTGGAGGAATTGACATTACTGTTAAAAATGTTTATCATGAGGTGCATACTCCTACAAATAGTGTTGGATTTTCAATATCTGTAACTGGATTAAACGGTGGACATTCTGGGATGGATATACATAAAGGTCTTGGAAATGCTAATAAAATTATGAATCGTTTATTATATGAATCTCAAGATTTTATTAGAATATCAGAAATAAATGGGGGAAGTTTAAGAAATGCTATACCTCGAGAAAGTTTTGCTATAATTTCTGTTTATAACGCTAAAAAAAATACTTTTTTAAAAAAAATAAATAACGTTATAACCGAAATTAAACAAGAGCTAAACACTGTTGACCCTAATTTAGAAATTTTAATTACCGAAACCGATGCTCCTAAAAAAGTAATGACAACTATAAGTCAAATTACATTACTTAACGCTATTTATGCCGCACACAATGGCGTATATAGAATGAGTAATGATATGGAAGATTTAGTTGAAACTTCAAATAATATAGCCCGTGTGATTGTTAAAGATGAAGAAATTACAATTTTATGCCTAACAAGGTCGTCTGTTGAAACATCAAAATTTGACTTGGCAAATGCCTTAAAAGCTACATTTGAATTAGGAGGGTATCAAGTTACACTTTCAGGTTCTTATCCTGGTTGGAAACCTAACGTAAACTCTCAAATATTAAACGTTTTAACTGAAACTTATGAGAAATTATTTCATAGTAAAGCAGCTGTTGTAGCTTGCCATGCAGGTCTAGAATGTGGTATTCTCGGTACAAATTATCCAGATATGGATATGATTTCGTTTGGGCCAACAATCCAAGGTGCTCATTCACCTGATGAGAAAGCCAATATTAAATCTGCTCAAAAATTTTGGAAATATTTACTTGAGATTTTAGAACATATACCTACCAAAAATTAAAAAATTAGAGAGGTTGAAAGTTACAACCTCTTTATTTTTTAGTGTTTTGTTAATGTTATTCTCTTTTAAAAACCATAATTAATTGTATTTTTACATCTTTATATAACTCGTCGTACTTTTATGGGAAAAATTATTGCAATAGCCAATCAAAAAGGTGGTGTTGGTAAAACTACAACAACTGTGAATTTAGCAGCTGCAATGGGCGTACTAGAAAAAAAGGTATTACTAATTGATGCCGATCCGCAAGCTAATGCATCTTCAAGCCTTGGCATTGTTGTTGAAGCTGTTGAAAAAGGAAGCTATCAATTGCTAGAACATACAATTACAGCTAAAGAAGCCATTGTTTCAACCAATTCTCCAAATGTAGATATTATTCCTGCACACATAGATTTAGTAGCCATAGAAATTGAATTGGTAGATAAAAATAAGCGTGAATTTAAGCTAAAAGAAGCTCTTGAAAGTATTAAAAATGAATATGATTACATATTTATTGATTGTGCCCCTTCACTTGGACTAATTACTCTTAATGCTCTTATTGCAGCAGATTCTGTAATTATACCCATTCAATGTGAATATTTTGCTTTAGAAGGATTAGGGAAATTGTTAAATACCATAAAAAGTGTTCAAAAAATACACAATGAAAATTTAGATATTGAAGGCTTATTGCTCACTATGTACGACTCGCGTTTGCGTCTTTCAAACCAAGTAGTAGAAGAGGTAAAAAAACACTTTCAAAATATGGTTTTTAAAACCATTATTAAGCGTAACGTTCGGTTAAGCGAAGCCCCAAGTTATGGAGAAAGCATTATTGCCTACGATGCAACTAGTAAAGGTGCCATAAATTATATTAACTTAGCAAACGAAATTTTAAAATCACATAATAAGGATGGCAAAAGCTACTAAAAAACAAGCACTTGGAAGAGGGTTATCTGCCTTATTAAATAATTCAAGCTCAGATATTAATTCAGCGAATGATAAAAATGCAGATAAAATTGTAGGTTCTATTATTGAAATAGAAATGGATTTAATTGACGTAAACCCATTTCAACCTAGAAGTTATTTTAATGAAGAATCCCTTCTTGAATTAGCAAGTTCTATTAGAGAATTAGGAGTTATTCAACCTATTACTATTCGTAAATTAGAAGGGAATAAATTTCAATTAGTTTCTGGGGAAAGAAGATTTAGAGCTTCAAAATTAATTGGAAACACTACAATTCCTGCATATATAAGAATTGCCAACGACCAAGAAATGCTTGAAATGGCCTTGGTTGAAAATATACAACGTAAAGATTTAGATCCTATTGAAGTTGCTCTTTCATACCAACGATTAATTGAGGAAATAGACTTAACTCAAGAAGAAATGAGCAAACGTGTTGGAAAAAAACGTTCCACTATTAGTAATTACCTAAGGTTACTAAAACTAGACCCTATTATTCAAACGGGTATGCGTGATGGTTTTTTAACTATGGGACATGGTAGAGCATTAATAAATGTTGAAAAAATAGAAGACCAATTAGATATTTATGAGAAAATAATTCAACAAAAATTATCGGTTCGTCAAACAGAGCAATTAGTTAAAGGTCTTAGAGAAGATACAATTACCAAACCGAAAAAAATTTCTAACAATACTGAAACTCCAAAATTTATTTCTCAAAGTTTAAAGACTTTTAGTGAATATTTTGGGCATAAAATTAATATTAAATTGGCAGGGAAAGACAAAGGTAAAATTATTATTCCTTTCCATTCTGAAGAAGATTTCAATAGAATTAAAAAATTATTACAATAGTGTTAAATAAACAGTTATTCATATTTATTTTTATAACTTCTTTAACTATTGTCCATTGTTTTTCTCAAGAAAATGGTGCCTTAAATGTTAATGATACAGACTTTGGCAACTCAAACATTTACAATCCTCTTTCTCCTTCAAAAGCGGCGTTTTATTCAGCTATTTTACCTGGATTAGGACAAGCATACAACAAAAAATATTGGAAAATCCCAATTGTTTATGCTGCATTAGGTACTAGTATTTATTTTTACAGTTCAAATAACACTAATTATAATAGGGCTAGAACTGCTTTTAAATTAATGAAAGATGGAAAACCACATGAATTTGATGGAGTGAATGGTAATATTTTATTATCAGAAGAAGCTTTAATAACTGCCCAAAAGGGATATAAAAAAGATAGAGATTTATCATTATTGGTAACTGTTGCTTTATATGCTCTACAAGTTATTGAAGCTAGTACCAATGCACACTTATTGCAACATAATGTAGATAACAATTTATCTATAAGTCCTAAGTTAATTAAAAACTCAATAAACCAAAGGCCAATAGTTGGTGCACAAATTAATTTTAATTTTTAAAAATGAAAATTGCTTTATTAGGTTATGGAAGAATGGGGAAAACAATTGAACAAATTGCTTTAGATAAAGGTCATGAAATTGTGTTAAAAGTTGGTAAAAACACTAAAAATTACGATATAACTTTAGCGGATGTAGCTATTGATTTTAGTATTCCTTCAATGGCTTTTGAAAATATTGCTAATTGTTTAAACAACAATATTCCTGTAGTTAGTGGAACCACTGGCTGGTTAGATAAATTTAATGATGTTACTGCACTTTGCAAGAAAAAAAAAGGAAGTTTTATTTATGCCTCTAATTTTAGTATAGGTGTTAATGTTTTCTTTAAATTGAATGAATATTTAGCTAAAATAATAGCTCATTTAAACAACTACCAAGTATCAATAGAAGAAATTCATCATACCAAAAAACTTGACAAACCTAGTGGTACTGCAATAACGTTGGCCGAAGATATTTTAAAACATAGCTCTAAAGATAATTGGTCTTTAAATGTAACAAATAATAAAAATGAAATACCTATAGCATCAAAACGTATTCCTGATGTTCCCGGAACTCATGCAATCAAATATGAATCAGCAGAAGATACAATTGAAATAAAACACACAGCACACAATAGAAATGGATTTGCTTTAGGAGCTATAATTGCAGCTGAGTGGCTGGTTGATAAAACAGGCGTTTTTACAATGAAAGATGTTTTAGATTTAAAATAATATTTAAAATTACTAATTATGACAATGACTCAATGGTTTATATTTTTTTTAATAATTCAAGTAATTCACTTTTTAGGAACGTGGAAATTATACATAAAAGCAGGTAGAAAATCTTGGGAAGCAATAATCCCTATTTACAATGCAATTATATTGATGAAAATAATAAAAAGACCTACTTGGTGGATAATTTTATTGTTTATACCTATTATAAATTTATTGATGTTTCCCGTAATTTGGATTGAAACTATTCGAAGTTTCGGAAAAAATTCAACCGTTGATTCCTTTTTAGCGGTTTTAACACTAGGTTTTTACACGTATTACATAAATTATTTAACAAATGTTAAATATATTGAAGATCGAAGTTTAAAATCTAGAACTGAATTAGGGGAATGGGTAAGTTCTATTGTTTTTGCCATTGTTGCTGCAACATTGGTTCATACTTATTTTATGCAACCATATACCATTCCAACCTCATCATTAGAAAAATCATTATTAGTTGGTGACTTTTTATTTGTAAGTAAGTTTCATTATGGAGCTAGAACTCCCATGACAGTAATTGCAGCTCCAATGGTTCATGACTCTCTCCCTTTTATTAAAGCAAAATCTTATTTAAAAAAACCTCAACTACCTTATTTTAGGTTACCTGGGTTTCAAAATATTAAACGAAATGAAATTGTTGTTTTTAACTGGCCTACAGATACCGTTCGTTTTTTTAGAGATAATTCTAAAATTCATGTTGATAAACCTATTGATAAAAAATCAAATTATGTAAAACGTTGTGTTGGTGTTCCAGGAGATTCTTTAGAAATTAAGGATGGTTACATTTTTATTAATGGAAAACAAACAGTACTACCTGATAGAGCAAAACCTCAATATTTTCACCATGTAATTGTAAAGGAAGGTTTTAATCCTCAAAGTTTAATGACAAGGTATCAATCTACAGAATTAGGAGGTGGAAACAATGGAGAATATTATGTAAACCTAACGGATGTAAATGCACGAAAGCTAAAAAATAATCCATTAGTTAAAAGTGTAATAAAAGATATTTCTCCTAAAGGAAATTATGATTCAACTTTATTCCCTCATAACGAACAATACAAATGGTCACGAGATAATTATGGGCCAATTTATATTCCTGAAGCAGGTAAAACAGTTGAATTAAACGCTAAATCTTTACCATTTTACAAACGAATTATTGAGGTTTATGAAAATAATAATTTAACTGTTAACGGAGATGAAATTTTTATCAATGGAAAATTAGCAAGTACATACACCTTTAAACAAAATTATTATTGGATGATGGGTGACAACAGACATAATTCTGAAGATGCCCGTTATTGGGGTTACGTTCCTTTTGACCACGTAGTTGGCAAACCTGTTTTTATTTGGTTTAGCTGGAATAGTAATGCACAAGGAATTGCAAATAAAATTAGATGGGAGCGTGTGTTCACAACTGTTCATGGTAGTGGAAAACCAGTTTCGTACTTATACTATTTTTTAGGAGCTTTAGCTCTTTGGTTTGGTTACAGTTCTTATAGAAAACGCAAGAAAGAAGAAGGATAATATCACAAATATCATTTAGATTTAAATAATTGTTCTATTTATTATGGTTTTACTACAACCAACATATTTTTCACCGATAATACAATATGTTACAATAGCAAAATCAAAAAAAATTATATTTGAAATAGAAGATAATTTTCAAAAACAAACTTACAGAAATCGTTGCTATATATATACAGCCAATGGTAAGCATTCATTAAATATCCCTATTCAACATAGCAGAGGTATAAAGCAAAAAACAAAAGATATAAAAATTGATTATAAGGATGATTGGCAAAAATTACATTTAAAAACGTTGAAAACAGCATATAGTTCTTCTCCTTTTTTTGAATTTTACATTGATGATTTACGACCAATATTTGAAAAAAGAATCCCCTTTTTATTAGATTTAAATTTGAAGTGCCATGAATTTATAATGGATGCCTTACAATTAGAAATACCAACTTCAAAAACAACTGAATTTCTAAAAGAAACTGAATATTTAGATATTCGTTATTTAGCAATTGCAAAACCTGAAAAAATAGTTAATCTAAAAAATTACTATCAGGTATTTAACACTAATCATGGTTTTATTTCTAATTTAAGTATTTTAGATTTACTTTTTATGGAAGGCCCAAATGCTTTAAATTATTTAGAAAATCAAAAAATAAATTTATAATTGTGGATATTCTTAGATTCCTAACACACTATGGAATGCACTTTTTAGTTCCGGGTGTTATAGCCTATTTATTTTTTAAGAATAATTGGAAAAAAGTATGGTTACTATTTATCTTAACTATGTTAGTAGATTTAGATCACTTAATTGCTACACCGTTGTTTGATGCTACTAGATGTAGCATCAATTTTCATCCGCTTCACTCCTATTATGCAATTGGGTTGTATCTCTTATTGCTTTTCGTCCCTAAATTAAGAATACTAGCAATTGGATTACTTTTTCATATGTTCACTGATTTTATAGACTGTTTTTGGATTTAATTATTTTTTTAATGCATTTAAAGACCAAGCAATAATAAAGAATCCTATTCCTGTAATTATTGGAGGTAACATAATTTTTGGTGCATAAAATCCTCCTATGTAAACCATTGCAATACCTAAAATAATTAGTAATACTGATGAAATTGTTAGTATTCTATTCTTATCCATAATCTTTGAATTTTAGTTATTAATATACGTAAAATGATATAAATTAATGAATTCGTGCATCTTATAGTTGTTTTGCCATTCTTTTTTAACTATAAAATTTATAAATAATAAGAAACCTTTATGTAAAATTCAGATTTATTACCTAATCAACTTTTTATATTTAATACGCTTAGGCATTAAATCTCCACCAAGTCTAGCCTTTTTATTTTCCTCGTAATCTGAGAATGAACCCTCAAAAAAATAGACTTCAGAATTACCTTCAAAAGCTAAAATATGTGTACAAACTCTGTCTAAAAACCATCTATCATGGCTAATTACAACAGCACAACCTGCAAAGTTTTCCAAACCTTCTTCCAGTGCTCTCAATGTATTTACATCCAAATCATTGGTTGGTTCATCTAATAATAAAACGTTTCCTTCTTCACGCAATGTCATTGCTAAATGTAAACGATTTCTTTCTCCTCCAGAAAGCGCACTTACTTTCTTATTCTGTTCACTTCCTGAAAAATTAAATCGACTCAAATAGGCACGAGAATTAACTTGTTTTCCTCCCATCATAATTAATTCTTGTTCATCAGAAAAGTTTTGCCAAATTGTTTTTTCAGTATCTATGTTTGAATGACTTTGGTCTACGTAAGCTATTTTTGCAGTATCACCAACCTTAAATTCTCCTTTATCTGGGTTTTCTTCACCCATTATCATTTTAAAAATAGTTGTTTTCCCAGCTCCATTTGGGCCAATAACACCTACAATACCAGCTTGTGGTAAATTAAATTCTAAATTTTCATACAATAATTTATCTCCGTAAGCTTTTGACACTCCTTTGGCTTCAATAACATTTGTTCCTAAACGTGGACCATTAGGAATATAAATTTCTAATTTTGCATCTAATTGATTTTGATCTTGACTCATTAACTTTTCATAATTAGCCAAACGTGCTTTTGATTTTGCATGACGGCCTTTTGGAGCCATTCTTACCCATTCTAATTCTCGCTCTAAAGTTTTTTGACGCTTAGATGCTGTTTTTGATTCTTGCGCCAATCGTTTGGATTTTTGATCTAACCAAGACGAATAATTTCCTTTCCAAGGTATACCTTCTCCTCTATCCAATTCTAAAATCCAGCCAGCAACATTGTCTAAAAAATATCTATCATGAGTTACAGCAATCACAGTCCCTTTATATTGTTGTAGGTGATGTTCTAACCAATGTACAGATTCTGCATCTAAGTGATTTGTTGGCTCATCTAACAACAGTACATCGGGTTCTTGCAATAATAACCTACATAAGGCTACTCTTCTACGCTCACCTCCTGAAAGATTTTTGATTGGAGTATCAGCTTCCGGAGTGCGTAATGCATCCATTGCTATTTCCAATTTAGTATCTAATTCCCAAGCGTTTGCTGCATCAATTTTATCTTGAAGTACGGCCTGTTGAGCCATTAGCTTATCCATTTTATCAGCATCGGAATACACTTCCTCTAACCCAAATAAATCATTTATTTTATTGTACTCATCTAAAATGGCTACTGTTTCAGCAACACCTTCTTTTACAATATCTAAAACAGTTTTCGTTTCATCTAAAAGAGGTTCTTGAGATAAATATCCAACTGAATAACCTGGAGCAAAAATCACATCGCCTTGATAACTTTTTTCAAGGCCTGCAATAATTTTTAATAAAGTTGATTTTCCAGAACCATTTAAACCTAAAATTCCAATTTTAGCCCCATAAAAAAAACTTAAGTATATGTTTTTTAAAACTTGTTTGTTTGCGCCTTGGTAAGCTTTGCTTACTCCAGACATTGAAAAAATTACTTTTTTATCGTCAGCCATTACTTAATAATACTAATTTAAATATTTTAAACTCTACCTTTTAATGCATTAAATACCCAGGCTATTGCAAAAAAACCTACTCCTACCGAGGCAAACCCCCAACCTGCAACATCATTATATCTAAAAGCTCCTAGTGCAATAAGCCCCAATCCAACTATAATCATAATTACTGTAGCCCAAGCTAATACTGTGTTTTTATTCATTTTTATTGTATGTTTTGATTAATCTATAAAAAAAATAAGCAGTTAGCAAATATCGCAATTTTTAAATAAATATCATAAAAAATGTCTTCTTTAAGGAAGTTCAAAATAAAATTTAATAATATTGCATACTAATTTACTTCATATACCTTATAAAATGAATTTACACAAATTTAATTCTCCTTTAAAAATAGCATTTCTATCTTTTGTACTTATAAGTAATGTTTTTCTAAGCTGTTCTACTGTTAAACATATTCATGCTGAAAAACCTATTAACACACACAATAAAAAAATTTACACACAACAAAAGAAAATTTATGACCTTGAAAAAATGGGTATTAAACTATCTAACAAATTTGATGGCGCTCGTTTAAATAACGTTACACAGGTTAATGACACCATGATTGCTGTTTCTATATATCCTGAAAATGCGCCCATAAATAATAGTGCTTTTTATGCATTTAAAATTTGGTCTACAAATCCTAAAATTACTTATGTTCAGTTTAAATATTCAAAAAAATATAGTCATAGGTATATACCAAAACTTAAAACTTCAACAACAAAGTTTACACCAATATCTAATGAAAATGTATTTTTTCTAGATTCAATTTATACCATAAAATTAAACCTCACAAAAGAACCTTTAACCGTCTCAGCTCAAGAAATTATTACTTCAACAGATACTAAAAATTGGTATTCAAAAATTATTTCTTCAAACCCAAACCTAGTTCACTATAAAACTGTAGGGAAATCTGTTCTAGGGAGGCCAATTCCTATGTTAGATATGTATACAGGAAACCCTAAGAATAAAGATATTGTTGTTCTTCTTTCTCGCCAACACCCACCTGAAGTTTCTGGTTTTATTGCTTTCCAAAGTTTTTTAGAAACCTTACTTCAAAATAATGAATTGTCTAAAATATTCTTTTCGAAATATAGAGTTTTAGTGTTTCCAATTGTAAACCCAGATGGTGTAGATCTTGGTCATTGGAGACATAATGCAAATGGTATAGATTTAAATAGAGATTGGGGATTTTACCGACAACCAGAAGTGAAGGCGGTTACAAAAACAATTGTAAAAACAGCTAAAAAATCAGATGGAAAAGTTGTTTTAGGTATTGATTTTCATTCTACTCAAGAAGATTTATATTATACAAGTGGTACTATGGAAGGAACTACAATTCCGCATTTTTATGATGAGTGGTTTAGTGCTATTGATGCTACTTTTCCTAATTACACTCCTAATGAAATTAGAGAAGATAGCACACAACCTGTTTCAAAAGGCTGGTTTTTAAGATATTTTAAAGCTACAGCTATTACTTATGAAATTGGAGATGAAACGCCAAGAAGTTTTGTTAAAGCAAAAGCTAAAGTTGCCGCTATTGAAATGATGAAAATTTTAAATGAAAAATAATTAGAATCTCATTGGAATTTCTATAAAAAGCACCTCTGATTTTTTATTAGCAGTAATTTTAAAAAGGTTTGTTTGCTCTATTCCAATAGCATCTCTTTTTGTTAATTTTTCTGAAGCAATTTCAACTTCTCCATTAATGACCATTACAAAAACACCCTTTTCTTCTGAAGCTAATTCATATTCAAATTCAGTATTTTCACTTAAATCTATTCTTGAAATTTGAGCATCTTGATGAATTTTAAGACTCTCATTTGCTACATTATCATCAATTGATGAAACTAACACTTGTAATTTATTATTTCTAGCAGAAATAGAAAATTTTCCTTGATCGTAACGCGGTTTTACTTCATTTTTATTTGGAACTATCCATATTTGAAACAAGTTAATATGTTCAGTGGTTGAATTATTCATTTCGGAATGCATTAAACCACTACCAGCCGACATTATTTGAACTTCACCTGTTTCTAAAGTAATCCATTTATCACTCATAGAATCTTTATGTTTTAAAGCGCCTTCTAGCGGAATAGTAATAATTTCCATATTATTATGCGGATGTGTTCCAAAACCCATCCCTGCTTCAATAACATCATCATTTAAAACACGTAAAGCGCCAAAATTTACTTTTTCAGGGTTGTAATAATTTGCAAAACTAAACGAAAAGTTGGCTTTTAACCATCCGTGATTGGCAGTTCCTCTTTCATTCGCCCTTTGTATTGTTTTTTTCATTACTTATCTAATTTTATCCAAAATTTTATTTAATGTTTCGGCCTCTTCTACCGTTATGTTATTCATCTGATTATTGAATTCTTCAATATTAATTTTTGATAATAATTTTAATCCTTTATCTGAAATTTTAACATAAACTATCCTTCTATCATTTTCACATCGAGTTCTTTCAATTAATTTTTTAGCACATAACTTATCCATTAATCGAGTAGCGTTTGGAGATTTTTGAATCATTCTTTTTTTAATGGTGCTCACTGTAATCGCCTCTTCAGCTCCACGCAATATTCTTAAAATATTATACTGCTGTACAGAAATTTTGAAAGGTTTTAACAGCTCATTCCCAATAGTATCTAACCAATTAGCAGTATATTTTATATTAATCAATGCTTTAACTCTCTCATTGGAAAATATTGAATTAATATCTTTAGAAATATCTCCCACAACTATAATGCTTTCTTAAATTGATTAACCAGTTCTACCAATTTTAATTTTAAATCTGTATTTACAATGTCATTTTCTTTAAAATTTTCAAAAAATGAAGGAAAGGACATACTTCCAATAATAGTTGCTCCCATATAAGGAAATCTCCCCAAAGCAATATCTAATACCGTTTGCCCTCCTCTCTCGCCTGGCGAGGTTGCTAGTAATAGTACCGGCTTATTTCTCCAAACCTTACCGTTAATTCTAGATAGCCAATCAAGTGCATTTTTAAATGCTACCGAATAAGAACCATTGTGTTCTGCCAATGAAATAATAAAACCATCGGCTTTGTTTATTATAGTATTTAAATTAGTTACTCCCTCAGAAAAACCCTCTTCATTTTCAATATCAATTGAAAATTGTGGCATTGAAAAATCATTCAAATCAATTTTTGTTAATTCAATATCATTCATCATCCCTCCAACATGCTCAGCCAACGTTTTATTAATTGAATTTTTACTATTACTACCTCCTATTGTTATTATATTTTTCTTCATTCTACCTGTTTTAAGTTCTTAATTTGATACAAACTTACAATAAATATTTATATTTACCTAGGTATTTACAACCAAGGAATATATTTATTAATTTTAATATTCATTTTGTACTTTAGCGAATAGTAAAACATGCAAAATGAATATCAATTTCAATAAAAACGAAGATTACAATAAACTTCAACTTACCGAGCTAAAAAAAAGACTTTTAAACGTTTATAAAGGCGGAGGAATTAAAAACATTGAAAAACACAAAGCAAAAGGTAAATTAACGGCAAGAGAAAGAATTAACTACTTGCTTGATAATAAATCCAGGTCAATAGAAATTGGTGCTTTAGCTGGTGATAATATGTACAAAGAACACGGCGGTTGCCCATCGGGTGGAGTAGTTATTAAAATTGGTTATATTAAAGGAAAACAATGTATTGTTGTTGCAAATGATGCCACTGTAAAAGCTGGTGCTTGGTTTCCTATTACAGCGAAAAAGAATTTACGAGCTCAAGAAATTGCTATTGAAAATAGGTTGCCTATTATTTATTTAGTAGATAGTGCAGGCGTTTACCTACCTATGCAAGATGAAATTTTTCCTGACAAAGAACATTTTGGAAGAATTTTCAGAAACAATGCTATAATGAGCAGTATGGGAATAACACAAATTTCTGCTATTATGGGAAGTTGCGTAGCCGGTGGTGCTTATTTACCAGTTATGAGTGATGAAGCATTGATTGTAGATAAAACTGGAAGTATTTTTTTAGCAGGAAGCTATTTAGTAAAAGCAGCCATTGGCGAAAGTATTGATAATGAAACTTTGGGAGGAGCTACCACACATTGTGAAATTAGTGGAGTAACTGATTACAAAGCCAAGGATGACTATGAAGCTTTAGATAAAATTAAAAATATTATTGATAAAATAGGTGATTTTGATAAAGCTGGTTTTAACAGAGTTGAAGCAAGAAAACCTATTGAAAATCCTGAAGATATTTTAGGGATACTTCCACAAACGCGAACTGAACAATATGAAATACGTGCCATTATTGAACGAATTGTTGATGACTCTGAATTTGAAGAATATAAAAAAAACTATGGAAAAACAATAGTTTGTGCTTACGCACGTATTGATGGCTGGGCAGTTGGTATTGTTGCTAACCAACGAAAAGTTGTGAAAAACGCAAAAAAAGAAATGCAATTTGGAGGAGTCATTTATTCAGACAGTGCAGATAAAGCAACACGATTTATTGCAAATTGCAACCAGAAAAAAATTCCATTAGTTTTTTTACAAGATGTAACTGGCTTTATGGTTGGTAGCAAAAGTGAACACGGTGGTATTATTAAAGATGGAGCCAAAATGGTAAATGCCGTAAGTAATTCTGTAGTTCCTAAATTTACTATAATTATAGGAAATTCATACGGTGCGGGAAATTACGCCATGTGTGGAAAAGCCTATGACCCAAGATTAATTGTAGCATGGCCATCAGCACGTTTGGCAGTTATGGGAGGAGGGCAAGCTGCCAAAGTTTTATTGCAAATTGAAACCGCATCACTAAAAAAGAAAGGTGAAAAAATTTCAAAAGAAAAAGAAAACGAAATCTTAGAATCTATACAGGAAAGATATAACAAACAAACATCTCCTTATTATGCAGCTGCACATTTATGGACTGATGCCGTTATAAACCCGTTAGACACCAGAAAATGGATTAGTATGGGAATTGAGGCTGCCAACCATGCCCCTATTAAAAAAGAATTTAATTTGGGAGTAATTCAAGTGTGAAAAATTGTGAAAATATATTGTAATAATTACATTTGCAACACTAAAAATAATATTAAATTATGGGAAGAGCCTTTGAATTTAGAAAAGCAAGAAAAATGAAACGTTGGTCTGCAATGGCAAAAACCTTTACTCGCATTGGTAAAGATATTGTAATGGCAGTTAAAGAAGGTGGCCCAAACCCTGAAACAAACGCACGCTTAAGAGCTGTTATTCAAAATGCAAAGGCAGCTAATATGCCAAAAGATAATGTAGAACGTGCTATAAAAAAAGCAAGTGACAAAGATACCGCCAACTATAAAGAAGTTTTATTTGAGGGATATGCACCCCATGGTGTTGCTTTAGTTGTTGAAACAGCAACTGACAATAACAATAGAACTGTTGCTAATGTAAGAGCTGCTTTTAATAAATGTGATGGGAATTTTGGAACTTCAGGTTCTGTGATTTTTATGTTTGACCATACTTGTAATTTTAGAGTGAAAGCAGAAGATTTAAAAATGAATTTAGAAGAATTTGAGTTAGAATTGATAGATTTTGATGTTGAAGAAGTTTTTGAAGATGAAGATGGAATTTTAATTTATGCCCCTTTTGAACAATTTGGAGCTATTCAAAAATATTTAGAAGAAAATAACTTAGAAATTCTTTCTTCTGGATTCGAACGAATTCCAACTACAACTACTAAGCTTTCCGAAGAGCAACAGGCTGATGTTGAAAAATTATTAGAAAAATTGGAAGAGGATGATGATGTTCAAAACGTGTACCACTCTATGGAAATGTAATGCCATTAATTAATAAAAAATCTTCAATACTAAAAAGCGAAATAACTTCGACTATTGTATGCCCTAAGTGCAACAAAAAACAATCAACAAAAATAATTGTTTCAGGAAGGTATAAACACTTTTTACAATTACCTCTAATTTCTGTAGGGAAATATGGCGAATCAAATTGCACGAATTGCAATCAAAATTATCAGCTAGAAGATATGCCTAATGATATTAAACTTGCCTACTTTGAATTGAAAGAAACCACAAAAACCCCTGTATGGCATTATTCGGGTTTAATATTGGTAAAATTGCTAGTGATTTTAAAAATTATAAGTCGATACTCTTAATCATTTTTAGTGTTTCTTTTCTATTTATTTTCTTTGTTTCAGTAATTACAAATCGATCTAAAAAATATATTTTTTTAGGAATTTCATAGGAAGATACAGATTTTAGCTTTTTTATTTTTTTGAAAATATCTTCTTCATTCATTTCCGTATCAATACATTCAACTACCAAAATTAATTGTTCTCCTAAGATAACATCTGGCAATCCCGAAACAAAAAAACGTGATGTTAAAACACTTCTAATCTTTTCTTCAATTTGTTCTGGAATTAATTTTATTCCTCCCGAATTAATTACAGTATCATAACGTCCTAACCAGTTAAATTTTGTGGAAGAAATCAGTTCAATAATATCATTTGTAATAATTTTTTCTTCAGAAACATTTGGTGCATTAATTACTAAACAACCTCTACTATCATTAGAAATTGAAATATTTGGTAATACATTATAATGAGATTGCTTCGTTTCATTCGCAATGACGTTATTGAAGTGATTTAATTTTTTAATGGCAATATGTGTAATTGTTTCGGTCATTCCATAAGTAGCAAAAACTTCTGTATTTACATTTTGAATTTTGTTAAGTAATTCATTTGAAACAACGCCACCCCCAACAATTAGCTTCTTTATTTTATACAACTCACTTAAAGAATTGTGTAGTTGCATTGGCACCATTGCCGAAAAATCATATTGTTTTGAAGTGTTTTCTAATGGTTTTGAAGTTGGTTCAACAACATCTAATTGCCAACCCAATGTTAATGCGCGAACTAACATCATTTTACCAGCAATATAATTTGGAGACATGCATAATAATGCTGTAGTATTTTTAGGCAATTTAAAATATTCACCTGTGGCTTTCGCACTATTTACCATATAATTTTTCTGAAGTTTTAGATCTTTGGGCTTCCCTGTTGAGCCTGATGTTTTTACTTCTACAAACAAACTATTATTAAACCATTGCTGCAAAAAATGAGTAACCTCTACATTCAAGTTTTTTGTAGAAAAATTAATTAACTCTTCTTTTGAACTAAATGATATTCCTTGTAATTTAAAATCTTTATGAAATGATGTTTTTTCCAAGATCAATATTTTTTTGGCTTCTGGTTTATTGTTTTTAATTTCTAATTTGTAAGATTGCATATCGCAGTGTAGAATGGCGTAATTTTTGTTCCTGACTTTAAAGCTTTTCAACTTTATACTTTACACCTATAAAACTTACGCTATAAATTCTTCTTCCTTCAACTCAATAGGTTTACGTATTGTTCCCATCAATTTTTCTTGCCAATTGGTCCAACCATATTTTTTAGAGAAAATAAATAGAACTAGTGGATACAAAATAAACACAGGTACAAACATTTCCCATCCAACAGAAGGTTCAGAGATATCTACTAATAAAGCATCCGTTTGAAAAACTGTCCAATTTGCAGTTACAAAAACCGCTGCAATTATATTATTTGCAGCATGGAACCCTAAAGACAATTCCGTTCCTTCATCCATTAAGGTGAAAATTCCCAATACCAAACCTGTTCCAATATAATATATCATACTAATCCAACCCAACTTTTCAACTTCAGGATTTAAACCGTGTAATAAGCCAAAAATTACTGAAGTTAAGATTAATGCAATAAATGAATTTTTAAACCACGTTCCAAAACCTTGCATTAAATAACCTCTAAATAACAATTCTTCCATACTAGTTTGAATTGGTAAAAACAACAATGAAATAACTACTAAAATAAAAAATGGCAAAGGTTTAAAATTCCATACATAATCTTCAGGAGCAATAAAATATCCTATTAAAATCATAATTACGCCTAGTGCAGCCCAAATTTTAAATGCATAAAATACCCTACTCCAATCTAGTTTTTCTCGACTGGTAATTAATGTTATAATTTTTCTTCTATGAATAACTTTTATTCCTAAAAACAAAGATAATAACCCTCCTAAAAAAGTTAAAATTATTAAAAATAAATACAAATTTGTATCAATACCTAAAGTTGCAAAATTATCTTTAGCTGCATTAGCAAATTCATTTAAATCGTTGGCATAAAAATATGCAACACCTGTTAAAGGAATAACCCCTATAAACTGCCATCCAAAAAATAAAATTATAATTGTTACTATATATGCCCACCATTGATTATTCCCTTTGTATGCTTGTTGTATAAATTTCATAAATTAAAATAAATTAAATTTCCATTTTTTTGAATTGTTATAATGTAAATGTCCTTTTTTAACTTCTAACGGGCTTTTAAAATTATTGGTAAATAAACTTCCTGTTCCTAAACCTTGAGGGGTTTTTGTATTTAAAGAATATGTCCATTGTGCAATTGCATTTAAACCAATATTACTTTCCAAAGCAGATGTTACCCACCATTTAACTTGTTGTTTTTCAGCCAAATTTATCCATTCTTCACTTCCTTTAAATCCGCCAACCAAACTGGGTTTTAAAATTATATACTGCGGGTTTATTATTTGTAGTAATTTTTGCTTATTTGTTACATTAAAAACACCTATTAACTCTTCATCTAACGCAATTGGAATTGGTGTTTTTAAGCATATTTCTGCCATTAAATTTAACTGCCCTTGTTTTATTGGCTGCTCTATTGAGTGTAGTTCAAATTCAGCTAATCTTTTTAATTTCTCTAAAACCTCTGAATATTTAAATGCTCCATTAGCATCAACTCTTAATTCTATTTCTTCAGCTGAAAACTCTTTTCTAATACTTTTTAATAAAGACAATTCTGTTTTAAAATCTATCGCTCCAATTTTCATTTTTATAGTTGAAAAACCAGCCGCTATTTTTTCTTTTATTTGTTGATTCATAAAAGATTTATTACCCATCCATACTAAACCATTTATATTTATTGAATCTTTAGACTGTGTAAATTTTGAAGGGTATAACTCAAAATTATTTACACTATTTAAAGATAAAACAGCTTGTTCTAAACCAAATTGTATGGAGGGGAACTCTACTAACTCATTTAATAGATTCGTTGTGTTTTGATTAATATTATTACAAAGCCATTGTAATTTATTTTCATAATCAGGTCTGTCATCAACACTAAGCCCTCTAAAAACAGCACATTCTCCAATTCCTATTCTTTTTCCGTCAATAAGTTTTAAAAAAAAGGTTTCTTTTGTTTTTAAAACTCCCCTAGAGGTACCACTAGCTTGCTTAAAATTTAGTATGTATTTTAAAAAGGTTGCTCTCATATTTTTACGCTGAAAGGTACAAATAAATAAAATTTATTTATATTGGAAGCAAATAATAAAATTTCATGGAAATACCACACATTCCAAACTTAATTTACTATGCTATTCCTTTTTTTATTGCCACGGTAATTATTGAGGGAATTGTAATTTATA
Source organism: Lutibacter profundi (assembly GCF_001543325.1). Lineage (NCBI taxonomy): Bacteria > Pseudomonadati > Bacteroidota > Flavobacteriia > Flavobacteriales > Flavobacteriaceae > Lutibacter > Lutibacter profundi. The sequence continues at coordinate 2,901,637 of NZ_CP013355.1, read as the reverse complement.
AGAAAAAGCCTAATAGCTATAATATTAAAGATACCTTTGCCTCATTAGCAATGGGAATTGGCAATGTTTTTATTGAAATGGTTAGTAAATTAATAATTGTTTTTGTAATTACTTTCTTATATGAAAATTACAAAATTACTACAATACCTTTTACTTGGTGGGCTTGGTTACTTGTTTTTGTTGGACAAGATTTTTTTTATTATTGGTTTCATAGAATTAGCCATGAAAGTCGTTTTTTTTGGGCATCACACGTTGTACATCACTCTTCACAAAAATACAATTTAAGTACTGCTTTAAGGCAAACTTGGACTGGTAGTTTTTTTGGTTTTATTTTTTATTTAGCATTGCCTCTATTGGGTTTTCATCCATTAATGATTTTTACCCAAATGAGTATTAGCTTATTATATCAATATTGGATTCATACAGAGTTAATACACAAAATGCCTCGTTGGTTTGAGGCAATATTTAATACACCATCTCATCATAGGGTGCATCATGGATCTAACCCTCTGTATTTAGATAGAAATCATGCAGGCATATTAATTATTTGGGATAAATTTTTTGGAACTTTCCAATCAGAATTGGAAGATGAAAAAGTTGTATATGGATTAACTTCAAATATAAATTCATTTAATCCAATAACTATTGCTTTTCATGAGTGGGTCGCTATTTTTAAAGATGTATTTACTTCTAAAACTTCGTTTAGAAATAGACTAAAATATTTTGTGAAACCACCAGGGTGGAAACATGATGGAACAGGAATATTATCTAATGATTTAAGACAAGAATGGTTAAAAAATAAGCCCTAATTACAATTTAATATTTTCTCCTATTGGTAATAAAAATATTTCCTTTTTAGCTTTAGCAAATTTTTCAAACGCTTCTTTATGATTAATTTTTATATAACCAAATGTATCAAAATGATAGCCTAAAACTTTATTACAATTTAAAAACGTACTGGCTTTTATTGCTTCATCAATTCCCATCGTAAAATTGTCTCCCACTGGTAAAACAACCAAATCTAATTCTCCAATAACATCAGGAATCAGTTTCATATCGTATGTTAAAGCTGTATCACCTGCTATATACAATCTATGGTGACTTGTTTCAATTACAAACCCACCAGGCTGACCTCCATAGCTTCCGTCAGGAAATGAGCTTGAATGTACAGCATTGGTATAATGAACAGTTCCAAAATCAAATTTCCATTTCCCACCATGATTCATTGGATGACCAGCAATGCCTTTAGTTTCAAAATATGTAACAATTTCAAAATTAGAAATTATTTTAGCCCCTGTTCTTTTTGCTATAACTTCAACATCTAAAATATGATCTTCATGTGCATGCGTTATCAAAATATAATCTGCTTGTAATTTATCAATTTCAATACTTTTAGCCAAATCATTTCCCGAAATAAAAGGATCAATTAGTAATGTTTTATCTCTTGTTTCAATACTTAAACTTGCATGTCCTAAATAAGTTATTTTCATTGTGAAGTTGTGTTAGTTGGTTTACTGCAATTTAAAAAAAATTAGCAAAAAAACCACGAAAAAATTAATATTTCGTGGTTTCCAAATTAACAAACAAATAAGTATAAAGTATTGCTAAAACTTATACTTAATATATATTGTGAAATTTCTCCCCGGTTCAAAAATTCTCCCTGATAGGGTATTTGAATTTTGATACGAGAAATTTAAATGTTCATAATAGGCTTTATCAAAAATATTAAGTACTGCTGCACCAACTGATAATCTTCTACTTGGCTCAAAACCAAAACGTAAATCTAGTGTTCCAAAACCAGGTGTTTTTTCTTCCATAAATGTTGTTGAAATCCTATTTTGAGCTGCAACTAACCTTGAACTTAATAAAACCCAATAGTTATTACTTTCATATTTAGCTCCTAAGTTTGCTTTAAAAGGCGGAATTTGAGGGATAGGCTCATCAAAATCATTATTTTGAGCTCTTGTATAGGATACATCCGAAGTGAATGAGATTTTTTCTGAAGCTTTTACATTAAATGTAAATTCAAAACCTGTTTGAGATGCTTTATCTACGTTTATAAACTGCTTTGTAACAGTTGGTGGTGTTGTTGGCATATATACACGAGGAATATCTGTTACAACTGCTGTTATATAATCTTCCAAGAATGAATGAAAAAATGATGCACCAATAAATATGTTCTTAAAATTTTTAAAAAAAGACAATTCTATTTGGTTATTTACTTCTGGTTTTAAGTTAGGGTTTCCTACATATTCATAAGGGTCAACTCCAACATTAAAATGATTGATATAGCGTTCTACCATTGAAGCAGTTCTTACACCTCTACCAAAAGCCAATTGAGTTTGAAAACCATTTTTTTGATATTTTACAGAAATATTAGCACTAATATTTGTTTCTGTTTTATCGTTAATAGCACCTCCGTATAAAGCTTCAAAATTTGCCGCTGGGTCATCTAACGAGGTTGCAATAAAGTCTGCTCTAACACCTGTTGTTAGTGTAGTATAATCTTCAATTTTAAATTTACCTTCAGCAAATAAGCCTATATCATCTAAATTTGCATCTTGCCAAACTTTATCGTAAAAGGTCATAGGGTTAGGAAGCACCATACCATTCATCATTTTAACTATTCTGGTTCTATTTCCTTTTCTATCAATAATATTAGCATCAATACCTGTATAAAGTTTTGAATTGTCAGAGAGGCTAAGTACCAATTCTGCTTTACCTCCATAAGTCCAAGATTCAACGGGTGTTGCAGCATCTACCATCATAAATGTAGGGCGTCCTTCGTTTGTCATCAAATGATCAACATATGAATAAAATACTTTTACTGTAAAGCTGCTGATTTTTTCAGAAAGTTCATTAATTTTATAATCTATTCCTGTTAAATAGCTATCATCGTAGGGGGAATCCATTGGTAACCCAGCGTGATCTATATCTCTACTGAAAGATTGTCTCCAGCTAAACTGCAAACGTTGATTATCTGTTGGGTTTACTCCTACTTTAATTGAATAATCTGTTGTTCTAAATGACGAAGGAACTTCTATTCCATTTCCATCAGTATAATCACCAAAATCACGATATGAACCGTTAAAATTTAAGTCTACTTTTTTACCAACAAAAATAACGGATGCTCCGCTTACCAAGTTATTTCCATTTGTTTCATAACCTCCTTCTATACTTCCGTGAACACCTAGTTTATTTCTATCAGGAGTTTTTGTTACAAGGTTAATAATTCCTCCAAAGTTTTGACCAAATCGAACTGTAAAAGGACCTTTAACAATTTCTATTTTTTCAATTTCTTCAGGTATTACATGAGTTGTAATAGGATCCATTCTATTTGGACAAGCATTTAACACTTTCATACCTCCATCATATTGTATGTTTAATTGTTCAAATCTAAATGAACGAAATACAGGTTCTGAAGCATAGGCTCCTTTTTTGGCAATACCAAATCCTTTTATATCTCTAAACAACCCCCCAACACTTCTAGGTTGACTTATTTTTTTTGAAGTTTCATTCACTACTACAGATTGAGAAATATCTTGTAAAGGATTTGCCGAAACAATAATTTCATTTAAACTTATTGGGACTGATTGTAGGGTAATGGTTAATTGACTTTGAGCATTTACTACTACCGTTTTATAACTTATGTGAGAAACTTCAATTTGATCTCCTTCGTTGACGTTTAAAGTAAATTCTCCATTCTTATTGCTAATTGTGTATTTATTACTTTTTAAAACTTTTATGATTGCATTTTCAATATAATTATTTGTTTTATCATCAATCACCTTTCCTTTAATCGTTGTTTCTTGGGCATACGACAATGCCACAACAAATACTAGTAATATACTAGCATATACAGTCTTATTATTCATTGAATATAATTTTTAACCTAATCGCACTCAATTTTTAGCGATTACAGTATTATTACTTATTAATATGTTTTTGATTAAATCTTAAAATTGAAGTAGAATAGCTTAAGTGTATCCACAATTATTTGCAAACACAATACGCATGCTAACATAGCAATAACTATGTATACTAAATTTTAAGCAATAGATTATATGAAGAAAATAACCTGTGGTGGTTTTAATATGGAAGAAAAATAATCTTGTGAAGTATTCTTTAAAATGAATAATCTTTCAAAATTTAATTCATTAATATTACTAAATTGATAAGAGAATTGTCCAATAGGTGAAACTGGATACTTATCAAAATCTATTTGAGGAATGGTAGATTTGTGATCGTGATTGTTATGATTTACTTTGTTCAATTGCTTTTCTAAGTAACATTTCCCATTACAAGCTAAATAAGGCTTATCTCTATTTTCACATAATACACTAGCTATATAATCATAGTTAGCATAATATTCAATAATAGGGGCAATAGGGCGAACCATTGCTAACAAATAAAGTAGATAAAAAAATATGCCTAAAATTTGTTTTTTCACTTATCCATTTTTAACAGAGGACAAATATATCTTTAATTTTTTATTCTAAAAACAAAATTGGTTAAAAAATTTGAGATAAAACCTCTCCTAAACCAAACAATATAGAAAACACAAAAGTACTTATTGCCAGTTTTTTCAATTCAGAATCTAGTAGCTTAGGTATTGTATTTTTATAAACAATAATAAAATGCTTAACAATAGGTATATAGGCTAAAATAAATAAAAATTGAATTTGTGACTTGTAGTTAATTACAACGTACAACAACGCAAGTAAAAATGAAAACAATAATAAAAAGTAATGATAGTATTTAGAAAGTCTACTTCCAATTTTAACAACTAACGTGTTTTTACTAGAAATAATATCACTTTCCATATCACGCATATTGTTTAGGTTTAAAACTCCAATACTAAGAAATCCGATAGAAAAAGCTGGTAAAAAAATAACTAAATCTAGTTGCTTGGCATATAAATAATAACTACCACAAACACTCAATAAACCAAAAAATAGAAATACAAACAAATCTCCTAAACCACTATATCCATAAGCTTTTTTACCCATAGTATATTTCATAGCCGCAGCAATACTAACAATTCCTAATAGAAAGAAAATACTTGAATTAAAAAAATCATCTTTCCCAAATGAAAAATAAATAAGTAAAATAGCAACAATTAATGTTACAGTAATTGATATTTTAATTGCTTTAAACATCTGTTTGGGAGTAATAACACCACTTTGTATAGCTCTTTGGGGTCCAATTCTGTTATTATTATCAGTTCCTTTAACTCCATCACCATAATCATTAGCAAAGTTTGAAATAACTTGAAATCCTATTGTAGTTAACAATGCTAAAATAAAAATAATCCAATTAAAATAACCTTGAGAAACCGCAATGGAACTTCCTACAATAATTCCAGAAATTGAGAGAGGTAAAGTTCTTAAACGAGCTGCTTCTATGTAATGTTTAATCATATTTTGTTGAAATTTGTGTGACAAAATTATATAGAGGTCAGTAGATAACTACATATAAATTTGAAATGGTAAAACACTGAATATAAAAAGTATAATGTAAAATAATTTGTCTGTTCGAGCGCAGTCGAGAACTATATCATACATAAATAGTTCTCGACTGCGCTCGACCTGACACAAACAAATAGAATTTATTAAATTAATTGTATGAAACTATCTACTGACCTCTAAAATTATAAATCATCAGCATTAGCAATAAGTTCAGCAATATCTAACACTTCTATTTCTTTTTCTTTATTCGTTATTTTTACACCGTCGGTCATCATTGTATTACAAAATGGGCAACCTGTGGCTATAATATCTGGATTTACTTCAATTGCATCTTCAGTGCGCTCTACATTAATTTCTTTATCTCCTTTTTCAGCATCTTTAAACATTTGTGCTCCTCCAGCACCACAACATAAACCATTAGTTTTACAACGTTTCATTTCAACCAATTCAATATCTAATTTTTGAATTAATTCTCGAGGGGCTTCGTATATATCATTAGCACGCCCTAAATAACAAGGGTCATGAAATGTTATTTTTTTTCCTTTAAATTTACCTCCTTCAATGGTTATTCTACCTTCATCTAGCAATGATTTTAACAACTCTGTATGGTGTACAACTTCATACACTCCTCCTAATTCTGGGTACTCATTTTTTAATGTATTAAAACAATGCGGACATGCGGTTACAATTTTTTTTACTTCATAGGCATTTAACACTTCAATATTTGTCATTGCCTGCATTTGAAATAAAAATTCATTTCCAGCTCTTTTTGCTGGATCTCCAGAACAGCTTTCCTCGGTACCTAAAACAGCAAATTTCACATCTGCTTTATTTAAGATTTTAACAAAAGCTTTTGTTATTTTTTTTGCTCTATCATCAAAGCTACCGGCACAACCAACCCAAAATAATACTTCAGGTTGTATTCCTTGTGCCATCATTTCTGCCATTGTTGGTACTTTCATTGTCTAAATATTTTATTTTTTTATTCGTGTTGACCGTCGTCAAAAACTTCAATAGTTACTTCTTTTTCAACCAAATCGGTAAATTTACCTCTATATCTAGTTGCTTTAACTAAATGATTATCTACCCAATGATAGTTACCTCCTCTAGGTTTACCCATTAACAAGCTATGGTATTTAAAACCATTCTTTTTAAGCCAAGTTTCTGTGTATTCTCTATGCTCTTCAGTTCTTGATGTAAAAAAACATATAATATGTCCTTCATCAAACCATTTATTTAAAGTTACTAAGGCATCAGGATATACTTTCGCTGTTAACATACGTTCTGGCTCTTCATTGGGTATATCATCGCAAACTGTTCCGTCAATATCAATTAAATAATTTTTCATTCCTTCAGGCAAAATAGGACTGATATGCAATCCTCCTTCAACTTTGTCATGTAGTAATTTTTCTACATCTTCTTTTTTCATTTTAAGGTTTTTTAATTTTAATAGTTATTGTTATTTTTCGTCTTTCCAATTCAATCTATCCATTTGATTATACTGCCAAGGTGCGCCATTATTTTCAATATTTGTCATCATCATATTTAGCTCTTGAGGTGCTGCAGATTGCTCCATTACTAAATATCTACGCAAATCAATAATAATAGATAATGGGTCTATATTAACAGGGCATTCTTCTACACAGGCATTACAACTTGTGCAAGCCCATATTTCTTCTGGAGTTATGTAATCATTTAATAATTGTTTTCCATCATCTACAAACTTTCCATTTTTATCAATATTTTTTCCTACTTCTTCAAGTCTATCACGAGTTTTCATCATAATTGCTCGCGGTGATAACTCTTTTCCTGTTTGGTTTGCTGGACAAGATGAAGTACATCTACCACATTCTGTACAGGTATATGCGTTCATTAATTGTACCCAATTTAAATCTTGCACATCACTTGCTCCAAATTTTTCAGGTATTGCACTTTCTTCTTCGGGAGCTGAAGCGTAAGGATCTGCATCTGGATCCATCATCAATTTCACTTCATTTGTAACTGCTTCTAAATTGTTTAATTTTCCTTTCACATTTAAATTTGCAAAATAAGTATTAGGAAAAGCTAATAATATATGAAGGTGCTTTGAATAATATAAATAGTTTAAAAACACTAAAATTCCAATGATATGTATCCACCAAGCTGATTGCTCAATGATATGTAGTGTTTCAGGATTAAATCCTTTAAAAATTGGTGCCAAAAACTGACTTATAGGATTTCCTGAACCTAAGGTTTGAAAAGGCATATCTGTTGCATTCATAATTAAGAATAACGACATTAATACCATTTCAAAATACAATATATAGAGGGCATCATTTTTTGGCCAACCTTTCATTTCTTTATTCCAAAAACGAGGAATTCTAACAACCATTCTACGTAACCAAAAAATAGTTACTGCTACTAAAACTAGAAATGCTAATATTTCAAATGAGCCTATTAAAAAATTATAAAAACCTCCTAAAAAGGAAAACACTCTGTGAGTACCAAAAAGCCCGTCTATAATTATCTCTAAAACTTCAATATTAATAATTATAAAGCCCACATAAACTATAATATGTAAAATTCCTGCGATGGGGCGTTTCACCATTTTAGACTGCCCCAAAGCTATCATTATCATATTATTCCAACGCTTATTCGCATTGTCTGTTCTATCAATATCTTTTCCTAACTTTATATTTCTACTAATTTTTTTAATGTTTTTAATAAAAAAACCAATTCCTAGAATTAGAATAACTGCGAATATTATGTTGTCAATATAATTCATATTTCAGTTTGTATATAATTGTAATATTTATTTAAAGAAACTATTGTTTTTGATTTTTTTCGGGTTGATAACCTTTATCCTTTTTCCCAAACAATGAAAAATGAACAAATCGTTTTGGGTGTAACTTCATTTCTTTTAGCAACTCTTCTAATTCTTTTGAAGCATTTGTTAGGTTATTATACATGCCTTCATCGTTCAATAATTTTCCTAAAGTACCTTTCCCTTCTTCTACACTTTCTAAAATTTTATTTAAACTAGTTATTGTTGTTTCTAAATTTTTAACTGTTAACCCTAAATTTGCATTTACCAAAGTGTCTGAAAGTTTGGCTAGGTTTGCAGTCATTAATTCAGTATTATTCAGTGTATTTCCTAATTTTTCCTCATTACTTTTAACCAGTTTATCAACTGATTCTGAAATATTTTTAAAATTTAAGATTGTAGCATTAAGATATTTTATACTAGACTTTAAATCGGTTCTACTTTTAACATCTAAAATATCTGTCAAACCTGCCATTAGAGAGTCTGCACTAACAATAACACTTTCTACTTTTGCTTGTAAAGGATTTAATTTTTCGGTTACTGAAGAAAAAATATCTGATTCAATTTCACCTTTCAAAAAGTCTCCTGATTTAGCCATCTCACCTTCGTAAGAAGGAATTATTGCCAGTGATTTCCCTCCCATTAAGCTGGCACTATAAATTTTAGCTATACTTTTTTTTGAAAATTCAAAATCTGTTTCAACACTAAATTCTACTATTAACTGTCCTCTTTTTTCGGGGGTTTTATTAAACACAATATTAATAACCTTACCAACTTCTACCCCATTAATAGTTACAACGCTTGCTTTATTTAGCCCTCTTACATTACTGTATTCTGTTTTATATGTTTTTAGGGGACCATCAAATAAATTAAGACCTTTCAAATAATTAAAACCCCAAATAAATAGAGCTATAACACTAATAGCAACAATTCCAGTTTTTACTTCTCTTGTAATTTTCAAAATACAAATATTTATGTAGCAATATTACTAATTTTTTCTGTGAGTAATAAACAAACAGGCTACGATTTTTTTAAAATATTGCTCACTGGTATTTTTTTACCATTTTTAAATGCTACTATAAAAGCGGATGTAAAACCTTTAGATTTTGCCAACTTTTGTAACTCCTTAATTTTAGAATAACTTTGTGTTAACCCTAAATAATATTTATATGTATTTCCTACCTTAACACGTTTTATATTTTTTAACCCTTTAAAGTTATAGGCTTTTGTTTCTAACTTACGTGAGCCTGATGCTATTTGAACTTTAAACTCTACATTTTCAAAATTATTTGCAATCTCTTTTTTAATTATTTTTTCTTTTGTTTTTTTTAGTTTATCAGTATTAACAATCTCATTTTTAATCGTATTTAAATTTAACTGTTGAATATATTTTAAAATATTTTTATAGATTTCATTAGAAAATTTTTGTTGACCTTTTTTAGAATTTAAAAAGGGACCCTCAATTTTATTTGTTATAAAACCTGTTTCTATTAAAACACTAGGCATATATGTTTGATGTAAAACTACAAACCCTGCTTGTTTAACACCTCTATTTTTTCTCTTTAAATCTGCAGTTAAACCTTTTTGGATAATACTTGCCAACTGTATGCTTTGATCTAAATATTCTTCCTGCATCAATGTTAATCCAATAACAGATTCAGGAGAGTTTGGATCAAATCCTTTATAGTTTTTTTGATAATTATCTTCTAGTAAGATTACTGCATTTTCAGCTTTTGCAACTTCAAAATTTTGTTTATTTGCATGAGTACCCAACACCCAAGTTTCAGCTCCATACGCTTGTGAATTATGAGCGTTACAATGAATAGACACAAACAAATCTGCATCTGCTTTATTTGCAATACGCCCTCTTTCCCACAAATCAACAAATACATCTGTTTTTCGTGTATAAATCACTTTAATTCCTTTTTCTTTTTCTAATAACTTTCCTATTTGTAATACTATTTTAAGGGCAATTTCTTTTTCCTTACTTTTTTTATAGCCTACTTTTCCTGGATCTTTCCCTCCATGCCCAGCATCTAACACTACAATAAAATCCTTTTCTTGAGCAAAAGCTGAATTAGTAATAAAAAAAAAGGCACTAAAAAATACGAAAATAAAAATGAATTTCGTTGTTATATTAATTTTAGAAAAGAGTTGTGAGTTCATCAATTATTTTAATTATTTTTGGCGTTTGTTATTTGTGTGTTTCAAATATTAAGCCATACATTTACAAACAATCAATTATGTGGTTGATTAATTAATAAGCTAATTTAAAAAAACTTATGCTATCAGCCCAATTTATAAGGTTTTTTTATAAAAATTTTCATTATTAAAACATATCATAAAAATATACATTTTACTTTGTTTTTGATACTGGCTGTTGGCTTTGTCAACGCTGCCCTATATTCTCAAGAAATTAAAAAAATATCTTCTGAAAATTTCCCAGTAAAATTTACAGATACTCTTAAAATTCCCATAAAAGATTCTGCAACAGACTCTTTGGGAACGAAAAGTAAAGATTCAATAATAAAACCCATTGAACTTCTTGAGAGCATTGTAATTCACAGTGCAGATAGCCTAATTAAACAAGATATTAAAAAAAATAAAATTATTTTATTCAATAATGCACATATTCATTATAAAGATATTGATTTAACCGCTGGATATATTGAAATAAATAACAATACGAACATTGTTTGGGCAAAAGGGATTAAAGATAGTATTGGAGAATACTCTCAACTACCTGTTTTTAAACAAGGCGCTGAAGAATCAGCACAAGACTCCATAGCTTTTAACTTTAAAACTGAAAGGGCTAAGATTTGGGGACTAAAAACGGAGCAAGACGGAGTTATAATAAAAGGTGAAACCACTAAAAAAGAAAATGATTCAACAATTTATGTTCAAAATATAAAGTTTACAACTTCTAAAAAAGACAATCCAGATTATTACATAACAACCAAGAAAGCTAAAATTGTACCCAATAAAAAAATAATAATAGGTTTAAGTAATCTAGTAATAACTGACGTTCCTACCCCTTTATTTTTACCATTTGCATATATCCCCTTAACAAAAGGAAGTGTTTCTGGTTTTATTATGCCTACTTGGGGTGATACAGCTCAACAAGGGTACTTTTTACAAAATGGAGGTTATTATTTTGCAATAAACGATTATGTTGATTTGGCAGTTTTAGGAGATGTTTATACCAATGGAAGCTGGGGTTTAAGAACAGAATCTAATTATTCTGTTAGATATAAATATAGTGGTAATTTTAGTTTTAAATACGAAAATTTAATAAACAGTATTAAAGGTTTTGACGATTATTCTAAAACTACCAATTACAATGTTAGATGGAGCCATAGCCAAGATACAAAAGCAAGTCCAAATTCAAGATTTTCTGCTTCAGTAAATTTAGGTAGCAGTACTTATTATAGACAATCTTTAAACGAATACAACAGCAATGCGTTTTTAAATAATACATTAAGCTCTTCCATTTCATACTACAAAAAATTCATAGGAACACCTTTTAATATTTCACTATCAGTAACACATGCGCAAAACACCAATACCCAAAGTATTACCATGTCTTTACCTTCCTTGCAACTTAATATGGATAGAATATATCCTTTTGCTTCAAAATCTGGTTCTAAAAAAAATGCCTTGCAAAAATTGGGTGTAACTTATACTTTAAGAGGAGATAACAAAATTGACACAACTGATGATTTTTTCTTAAAAAAAGAAATGTTTGAAACTGCAAAATCTGGTTTACAGCACAATGCTACATTTAGCACCAATATGAAAGTTTTAAAATACTTCACCCTTTCTCCAAATGCAAATTATAAAGAAGTTTGGTATTTTGATAGAATACATAAAACATATAACGCTGAAGAAAATATTGTTGTAACAGATACTCTAAATAAATTTAGTTCTTACAGAGAATATGCTACTGGTGTGTCTTTATCTACAACTATTTATGGTATGCTTAAATTTAAAAAAGGACGGTTACAAGCCATTAGACATGTGATGAGACCAAATATATCATATAGTTATCGCCCAGATTTTAGTTCGTTTAATGAAGAAGTTCAACAAAGCGAAGATCCAAATGATGTTGTTGAATATTCTCCTTTTAGCAACGGAATTTACGGTGGGCCTGGTGCAGGGCTCTCAAACAGTTTGAATTTTGCCTTAAACAATACTTTTGAAGCAAAAGTAATGTCCAAAGATTCAACCAAAACTGAAGCAAAAAAAATAACATTAATTAATAATCTTAATTTTTCAACTAGTTATAATATGGCTGCTGACTCACTAAAGTGGAACCCAGTTAGAATGAATGCTGGTACAGATCTTTTTAATAAAAATTAAAATTAAATTTAAATGCTACTTTAGATCCTTATGCAATTACAAGTAATGGAACTAAAATAAACACTTTTAATATAAATAATGGCGGTAGTTTATTTAGATTAACAAATGCCGCATTAACTATGAATTATTCTTTTTCTAGCAGTAAATCTAGTAAACAAGAAAGTGAAAAAGAAAAGAATGCAAAAGCAAATAATTCAGATGGTATTTTTGGTGAAAACCTGAATAATAGTAATAATTTGGGATCTCAGTCTGATACTAATAACAAAAAGGTTAAGTCTGCAAAATTATATCAAGCTACATTTCCTTGGAAATTAAATCTTGCATATTCTTTAAACTACTCAAACTCTAATAGACAAAAAGAAATTTCATCCAATTCACTAATGTTCTCAGGTGATATTGAATTGACACCCAAATGGAAAGTTGGGTTCTCTTCAGGGTATGACATAAAAAGTAAAGGTTTTAGTTACACTCAATTACGTTTTTCTAGAGATTTAGATAGTTGGAAGTTAAATTTTAATTGGGTACCTTTTGGAACTAGACAAACTTATTATTTCTTTATTGGTGTTAAATCATCTATGTTAAGTGATTTAAAATATGATAAGAGACAAGTTCCTGACCGAAGGTTGTTCTAGTTTAACAATTTTTAATTTATATAAAATGAAAAAAATAATTAACACAAAAAATGCTCCAGCCCCAATTGGGCCTTACAATCAAGCCGTTTTAACAGGTAATACACTGTATACTTCAGGTCAAATTGCTTTAAACCCTTCCACTGGTGAATTGGTAAAATCATCTATTGAAGAGGAAACCAAACAAGTATTAGAAAATATGAAAGCTGTTTTAACTGAAGCTGGTATGACTTTTGAAAATGTTGTTAAAACTTCCATTTTTGTAAAAAACATGAATGATTTTTCAAAAATTAATACTATTTATGGTAAGTATTTTAATGCAGATACTGCACCTGCACGTGAAACAGTAGAAGTTGGAAATTTACCATTGTTTGTGAATGTTGAAATTTCAATGATTGCTATAAAGTAATTTTACTAGACAGATTTCATTAATAACTCTGCAGTTGCCGGGTTTGTAGCCAATGGTACATTATGCACATCACATAAGCGCATTAGCATTGCTATATCTGGTTCATGAGGGTGTTTATCTAAAGGATCTCTAAAAAAGAAAACCATGTTGGTTTTTCCTTCTGCAACACGAGCTGCAATTTGAGCATCGCCTCCATAAGGTCCAGACAATAATTTACGGACTTTAAAACCTGCCTTTTCGGCATTTTTACCTGTGGTTCCTGTGGCAATCAAATGTATTTTCTTAGCTGATAGAACAGCCTTAAAATCCATTAAAAATTGAATCATTTCGGCTTTTTTACCATCGTGTGCTATAATTGCTATTTCCATAGATTAAAGGTATAAAAAATCATGCATAAAGTAGAACTAACTATATTAATTTAAAGTGAAGCTGCATGTTCTATTAAATCAACTATTTTAGTTGCATATCCAAATTCATTATCATACCAAGATATAATTTTATAAAAATTAGGATTTAATTCTAAACCTGCTTCAGCATCAAAAACTGAAGTTCTTGTTTCTGAAACAAAATCTTGTGAAACAACTTCATCTTCAGTATACCCAATAATTCCTTTAAATTCATTTTCAGAAGCTTTTTTCATAACCTCTTTAATTTCTTCATAAGAAGTTGGTTTTTCTAAACGTACTGTTAAATCTATTAATGATACATCTGCTGTTGGAACTCTAACTGCCATCGCCAATAATTTACCTTGTAACTCAGGCATAATTTTAGTAACCGCTTTTGCTGCACCAGTTGTAGTTGGTATAATATTATTAATTGCAGATCTACCTCTTCTCCATTTTTTTAAGGGTCCGTCAACCGTTTTTTGACTAGATGTAGCAGCATGAACAGTGGTTACCAATCCTTCAATAATTCCAAATTTTTCATTTAAAACTTTAGCTATAGGAGCCAAACAATTTGTGGTACATGATGCATTTGAAAAAATAAGGTCATCTTTTGAAAGGTTCTTATTGTTAACCCCCATCACAAACATTGGAGCGTCTTTTGAAGGTGCAGAAATTACTACTTTTTTAGCTCCTCCTTTAATATGTAACGCTGCTTTTGCTTTTTCGGTGAAAAATCCTGTTGATTCAATAACAAACTCGGCATTCACTTTATTCCATTGTATATTTTCAGGATTTCTTTCTGAAGTAACTCTAATAGGTTTTCCATTTACTACAAGTGCCCCTTCCTTTATTTCAATTGTACCATTAAAACGTCCATGCACTGAATCATATTTTAGTAAATAAGCTAAATGTTCTATTTCAAGTAAATCATTGATGGCAACTATCTGAACATTTTCTCTATTAATTGCAGATCTAAACGCTAAACGTCCTATTCTACCAAATCCGTTTATTCCTATTTTAATCATATTATATATTCTAATCTATTGGAAATATTATATTGACATTATATCACTAACTCTTAATAATTCTCTATTTATTGCATGATGGCCTTTTACAGCATTTTCCAAGTTGGTAGTTTGAACTTTATTATTTATTAAACCAACCATTAAATTCGTTTTCCCATCTAACAACAGTTCAACGGCGCTTACGCCTAATCTACTTGCCAAAACACGGTCAAAACAACTTGGAGAACCTCCTCGCTGCATATGACCTAAAACAGATACCCTAACTTCGTATTGTTTCAGGTTTTTTTCAACGTAATCGGCTAGTTCAAAAACATTTTTACCTATTTTATCTCCTTCAGCAACAACAACAATACTTGATGATTTACCAGAGCGTTTACTACGTTTTAAGGATTCTAATAAACGATCTAACCCCATATCTTCCTCAGGAATTAAAATTTCTTCAGCACCTGCTCCAACACCTGCGTTTAAAGCTATAAAACCGGCATCTCTTCCCATAACTTCAACAAAAAACAATCTGTTATGTGAACTTGCAGTATCTCTTATTTTATCTATAACTTCAACAACTGTATTGAGTGCTGTATCAAAGCCAATGGTATAGTTTGTTCCAAAAATATCGTTATCAATGGTTCCAGGAATTCCAATGCAAGGAAAATTATATTCATTATTAAACACCATTCCTCCTGTAAAAGTTCCATCTCCTCCAATTAACACTAAGGCATCAATTTCAGCATTTTTAAGGTGCTTATATGCTTTCGCTCTTCCTTCTTTCGTTCTAAACTCATTAGATCTTGCAGTTTTTAAAATAGTACCTCCTCTATTAATAATATTACTTACATGGCGAGCTGATAGATTTTTAAAATCACCATCTATTAAACCTTGGTAACCTCTATAAATTCCAACGCAATCTACATTGTAATACGAACAGGCTCTAACTACTGCTCTAATAGCTGCATTCATCCCTGGCGCATCACCTCCTGAGGTCATTACCCCTATTTTTTTTATTTTTTTTCCCATAATCGAAAGGCAAAATTATAACTTAATTTTGAATGAAAATTAACTTTTAATTGAAATTTATTTTATTTATTACTTATTACCATAAATTTATAGGATAAAACCCTTTGTCTTTTAATTTTTGAATTTCAAAAGTAACATGCTCTTTATCCTGTTTATAGGTAACCCCAAACCAACGAGCATTAGATTTTAGAACCTCCATTGTAGCTATATTATTTACAATAACGTAATTTACTACTAATGGAATAAAAAACTCTGCTTTTGGCTCTTTATAATTTTTTCCTAAAAATTCTTCAAATAAATTTTCTGAAATTTCAAAATATTTTGGCGTAAACCCAAAAAAGTTCATGGATACAATAGTATCTTCAGATATTGGAGTATAATTACCATCCTCATCCTTAAATTTAAGAACTCCATTTATTTTTTCAATATGTGTACGTTCTGTAATACCTGTTAAATAACCTTTTTCATCTACTTTACATTCTCCTCTAGAAACAGAGCCATAATTAGAAATTGTATTTTTTAATATATAGCCCATCATATTAAAATTGTATGAATCTTTATCCATTTTTTTTAATGATTTCGCCATAACTTCAAAAGCTTCTTTACCGTAAAAATCATCGGCATTAATTACCGCAAAATTTTCTTTTATTACATTTTTAGCCATTAATAGTGCATGACCCGTACCCCAAGGTTTTTCTCTGTTATTATCTTTAAACCTATCTGGGATATTGTCTATCTCTTGATAAACATATACTACTTCAATCTTTCCTTCTAGTTTTTTATTAAAGAATGCTTTAAAATCTTTTTCTATACTTTTTCTAATAATAAATACTACTTTTCCAAAACCTGCCTGAATTGCATCATAAATTGAAAAGTCTAAAATAGTATCTCCTTGTGGGGTAAATGTATCTAATTGTTTTAACCCTCCATAACGACTACCTATTCCCGCAGCTAAAATTACCAATGTTGGTTTATCCATTTTTATGTTTATTTTTAATTTTAAAGTTTAATAATTGACTTTTAACTTTGAGAGTATCAATTATTTTTATTTTACTAATTGAATCTGATTTTTTCTTTTTTAAACGTAATTTTTCCAATAATTCATTTGCACTATCAAAATCTATTTGGTAAGTCATCCCTACACCTTGTGTATATCCTTCTTCTTCTTCTGTATATTGAATTTCATTTTGCCTGTTAAACACAGAAGAACGTAAGGTTCCTTCTTCATTCATTAAAAATTCAATATTAACTTCACCCACTACATTTGATTGTTTTTTTGAACCAATTGGAACACCTACTTTTCCGTTAATTATAATTCGATCATTTACCTGAAAGTCGAGAGCTATAGCTAATTGATCATCAATATTTAAATTGTCAATTTTATTTTTTTCTCCAACAGTATATACAGGCTTTAGTTTAAAACGACTATCTCCTTGATTAAAAATATTGTCAAAAGCATTTGAAAGCAAATCAAATCCTGTACCATACAACGCTGCATTACTGTTTACACTTATATCGTTTTCATTATAAAAACTACCTGATACAAGTAGTGCCATAAAGTGAATCGTTTTTATATTTTTATCATTATTATTTAATTTAAATGCCAACTCTGAAGCTACTGTTGAGCTAGAGTTAGGAATTTCAATATCAAACTCTCGCTGGGAATTAAATAATTCACCTGAAAAACGAGTAACTAAATCAATTGGAATTTTCCGATTAGTAGTAATGTTTTCTAATAAAGATTTTGGATTTGCAGATACTCTATAAACAGCTTCTATATTAATATCAGCTGTATATGGATCTCCGCTCCAAGAGATTGCACCTCCTTTTTTTACCTTAAATGGTTTATTTATAAACCCCCCATATTTAAAATTATAGACTCCATTATCTACAACAAAATCTCCGTACATATCAAATTTATCTTTGGTATCTAATTCTAACTGTAAATTCCCTGTACCGCTTCCTTTTAAATAACTTCCTGTTGCCTTATCTAGCACCATTTCAACAACGGCATCTTTTGTAACTTCTATATTGAAATTTAATGTTAATCCTTTTAATTTTTCTGAGAGAAATGCTTTTCTTTTCTCTTCATTATCTTCTTGTTTATTTTTATTAATGAAACGAATCAATTGAGAGCTTTCAACCGTTTTAACATCGCTAATTGGTATTACAAAATGTGTTCCTTTTTCTGTTTTTCCAACAACATCAATTACTAGTTTATCTGTTGGTCCTTTTATTGTTGCCTCTCCACTTATAAATCCAGTTCCATAATAAATGGAATTTTCTTTTTCAACTGTATTTAGTAGTAATAGATTATTTGTGATTAATTTTAGATCTAAGTTCCAATTTTCAAAATTTCGATGTTTTAAAACTCCAGTTAATGTCCCTTTTGTATTGTAAACTTTATCTTTTATGGTTATATCTTCAAAAATAAATTCTTGCCCTTTTAACCCAATAATACTTGTTCCTTCAAAATTATAGTTAACGTTAATGTATGGAAACGACAAACCTGCTTCATCTAAATACAAATCGCCTTCCATTGTTGGGTTATTTAATAGCCCTGTTAAATGTGCATTACCATATACAAACCCTCTAATATCACTTATTACACCTTCCCCTAAAGGGCTAAAAGCATCTAATTTAAATTCATTAAAATCTACAATTACATCTATTTTAGGTTTTTTTGGTCTAAAATCAATACTGCCATTTGCATTCAAATTAATATTGTTATCTCGTTTTAATGAAATATCAAGTGTGTATTCTTTTAATGAATTTTTTCCTTCAATATTAATTTTTAAATCTCCTTGTTTTGAATTGTTTATATCAAAATTTGATATTAGCAAATTTGCTGATGGCTGTATCTGTTTTTGTAATTGATTGTAATTTAATGTGCCATTTATGGTTCCTTTTAAATTTAAACTGTCAATGTTTGGGGTAATATTCGCTAATTCTACATTCTTAAAATTAAATTTTAACTGTTTTGAAATAGTGTCATTTATTTCACCAAAAAAAATAATTTGTTGTTGTTTAGAAGTTATTAAAAATGGATTAATTTTATATGTATTGGATTTATTTTCATAAACTATTTTATTTTCAAAATTATTTGCAGGATTTATCACCCATTTGTTATTTTTAAAAGTTAAATCCGATTTTTGAACTCCAAAAACAGATTTGTTTTCTTTGTTAAATGTATGATAAAATGCTAAATTATAATCTTCTGTATTGTTAATACCTCCTTTAAATTGAGTTCTAAAATACAATGTATCATTCAGTGTTTTATTCACTAAATGCAACTTCGCAATATCATAGTATTTTGTGTTAATTTTAGTTACTTGAAGTTGCGTATTAAAAAATGGGTTTTTATTATCTATTTGTAAATTTAAATTTTTAATAACGGTTGTATAAGCTTCAATTTTAGGTGATTTAATGGTTAGTTTAAATAAATTATCATCAGAATTTACTTCACCTTTGATTAATGTATTTGTAGAAAGTGTTATTTCAGGGTCAAAAACTTCTACAATTTTATTATAAATTTTAAATCTGAAATCTAAAAACTGACCTGCACTTACCTTAAACGGTTTGTAGTTTGAATAAATGCTCCCCAACGAGTTTTGAGCTAATTTACCCAATTCATTAAATTTAAAAATTCCTTTTATATTTCCATTTATTATTTCTGAAGAGTTTACTGTAATTGTTCTTATCGTATCTTTAAATGAAGAAGTAATATTAAAATCTTTAAAAAAATAATTTCCTTTTTGATTGGTATACAGTGAATTTTTAAAATTTATGGTTCCTACCAAATCATCAAATGAATTCCCTTTTACATTTATATCAATATCTCCTTTTATATTTGAAATACTATCACGTTTAAAAAGATTAAGTTTATTAAGGTCACAATAATCAACGAGTGTCTTAAAATTAAAAGTGTAAATATCTGAAGAAAAATTAGCTAAACCATTAAAATTAAGCTTAATATTTTTATCATTCACTTCCATTTCTCCATTAAAATGTTTGTTTTTTACAACTCCATTAATGCTAATATTACTATATGTATAATTTTTATATTGATGTTTGGACACCTTTCCTTTTACTGACGTATTTATCTTTTCTAAGGTAAACCCTTCTCCATCAACATCAGCTTCCATAGAAAGTTGACCAATTAAAGGATCATCTAAAATTTTCCCCAATTCAAAATCAATAATTTTAATATGCCCAAAATATGAGGCCTCATCAATATTATCAATATTTGTTAATTTTAAATCTGATATTGTTGTACCAATATCAGTATTCATTGTTATTTGAACATTGATTAAATTTGGTGTTAAATATGTTTCACCGCTTATGGTAAATCTACCTAATTTTTTAAATGATGAGGGTAATGTTTTCCCTAAAATATTTGGCAATAGCGTTTTTAAATGATAATAATCAGATGTTAAATTTGTTAAATTTGCGTTTAATGAAAATCCATTCTCTTGATTAAATGAATTTTTAAAATTTAAGGTTCCTCTAATTATTGCTTGTTTATCTGTTGTTAATTTAAGATTTTTAGTTGTAAAGTTATTTAAGGTTCCTGTAATTTTTGTTGTAAAGTGTAACACATCATTTGTTCCTATTTCATTGTAAAAATTTTTTAAATCTCTTATTGAAACCGTTGCCTTTTTAACATTTGCCTCTATTTTAACTTTATTATTAAAATCAGAAAAGTCTTCTCTCTTATACGTAAAAATTATATCTGTTAAAATTGAAGAGACTTCAGTTGTTAACAGCGTATTTATAAAATTCATATGTGTTTTAGTATAGGTAAAATCACTCGATAAACTTTTAATCTCTATGCCATGATTTTCAACAAAACTTAAATTTTCAATAATGGTATACACATTAGGCCCTTGTATTTTAAAGTTTTTAGTGCCTCCACTAATATTTTTAAAAAATAAAGGCTTCTCTGTAAATTTATTATAGTCAATAACTTCAACATAGCCATCTTCTAATTTCAAATTGGTTGCTGTTAGCAAAAAACCTGAAGGTTTATCTGTCTTAACTCCATCATCAAATTTATCAATAAATACGGTTAAAGCATCATCCTTTTCTCCTTTGTACGTATTTATATTTAAAATAAAACCATTTAATGAAATCTGTCCGAAATCTAATTTACTATTCACCATATTGCGATAACTAAAAATAGAAGTTTCTAAATTTTTAACATAGATTAGTGTATCTGCATGATGATTTTTTATTAAAATATCTTTAAGTTGAACATTGCCTAAAAAGGAGAAATCAATTTTATCAACATTAATGGTCACGTCAAACTCTTTTTGCAGGTAACTTGTAGCTGTTTTACCTAACTTGGTTTGTACTGCAG
This sequence comes from Lutibacter profundi, assembly GCF_001543325.1. Classification (NCBI taxonomy): domain Bacteria; kingdom Pseudomonadati; phylum Bacteroidota; class Flavobacteriia; order Flavobacteriales; family Flavobacteriaceae; genus Lutibacter; species Lutibacter profundi. The sequence continues at coordinate 2,880,185 of NZ_CP013355.1, read as the reverse complement.
TTATAGATAATAACATGCTTACTACAGCCATTAAAAGGAGCAGTATCAGTAAAATTCTAACAACTATTTTTTTAATTCGTTTGATATGCCTTAAATTTGCGTTTTTTATGGCAATTTTCATGCCTTTATTTGTTATTAAATGATTAAAAATAAATCAATTTATATTCTTGGTATTGAATCTTCTTGTGATGATACAAGTGCTGCTGTAATATGCAACGGAAAAATACTTTCAAATGTTGTTGCAACTCAAGAAATTCACGCTAAATATGGCGGTGTTGTTCCTGAATTGGCATCTCGTGCGCATCAACAAAATATTGTACCTGTAATTCAACAAGCAATTCAACAGGCAAATATCGACAAAAAAGACTTAAATGCCATAGCTTTTACACGCGGACCTGGATTAATGGGTTCATTATTGGTTGGAAGTTCATTTGCCAAATCAATTTCTTTAGCTTTAAACATACCTTTAATTGCTATTAACCATATGCAAGGACATGTTTTAGCTCATTTTATTGATGATGAGAAACAACAAAAACCACCGTTTCCTTTTTTGTGTTTAACCATAAGTGGCGGACATACCCAAATTGTAAAAATTTCTAGTTATTTTAATATGGAAATTCTTGGAGAAACATTAGATGATGCTGTTGGTGAGGCTTTTGATAAATCGGCTAAAATTCTTGGGTTACCTTACCCGGGAGGCCCTTTAATAGATAAACATGCAAAAACAGGAAACCCTAAAGCTTTTAAGTTTACCAAACCTAAAGTTGATGCATTGAATTTTAGTTTTAGCGGGCTTAAAACAGCTATTCTTTATTTTATTCAGAAAAAAACTAAAGAAAATCCACATTTCATTAAAGAAAATTTAGATGATATTTGTGCATCTATACAGTATACCATTGTAGAAATTTTATTTGATAAACTAAAAAAGGCCGTTAATGAAACAGGAATTAAACATGTTGCTATTGCTGGAGGTGTTAGTGCAAATTCTGAAATAAGATTAGTTTTAAAATCTTACGAAGAAAAATTAGGATGGACTACTTATATCCCAAAATTTGAATATACAACTGATAATGCTGGTATGATAGCCATTGTAGGTTATCTTAAATACTTAGAAAATACTTTTTTAAATCAAAAAACTATTACTACTGCAAGATTAAAAGTAACTGAAAATTAATAATGAAAAAACTTCTTTTTTTAGGAATTATTTTCTTAATTAATTTCACTTTTATTTGGGCACAAGAAACTAAAAAATTTAAATTATTTTGGAATAAAGGTTATCATTTAGAAAGTAATGACGGTAATTTTAAAATGAAATTTGGAGGAATAATTCAACAACATTGGTCTTATTCTTCACAAAATGAAGTAATTGATAACTTATTTGGAAAACCAAATAACGGTTCTAAATTTAGAAGAATTAGACTTTACAATTCTGGTTCTATCTTTAATTTTATTAGTTATAATTTACAACTTGAATTTGCAGAAGGGCCAACTACTGTTAAAGATATTCACATTTCAATTCATAAATTACCTATTGTAGGAAAATTTACAATTGGATATTTTAAAGAGCCATTTGGACTAGATCAATACAATAGCAGTAACGATATGTCGTTTATTGAACGTGCTTCAAATATTGATATAACACCTGGTAGAAATAATGGTTTTATGTTTTCGAATACTGCTTTTAATGAAAATGCGACTTGGGCTATTGGTACTTTTAGAGATACCAATAATTTTGGACTTACAAGTTTTGGAAATAAGTACAACTTTACCGGAAGAATTACAGCATTACCAATTTCTAACAAAGAAAAAAATAAATTTCTACACGTTGGATTAGCATATAGTTATAGAACTCCCAATGAAAGTAAGTACAGCATAAAATCTAGACCAGAAGCTTATTTACTTACCAGCTATATCAATACAGGAATCATAAATCAAGTTGACAATGTTCAATTAACAGGAATAGAAGTTGCATTAATGCTCAACTATTTCTCTCTTCAGTCTGAGTATATCCATTCTAGAGTCAATAGAAAAGATTTATTAGAAAATTATAATTTTTTTGGATACTATATTGAACTAAGTTATTTTATTACAGGAGAACATAAAAATTATTCGAAAAAAGTAGGGTATTTTAAAAGGGTTTCTCCAAAATCTAATTTCAATGCAACAGGAAAAGGAATTGGAGCTGTAGAGTTTGTTACGAGATTTTCTTCTGCAGATTATGCTGATAAATCTATTGAAGGAGGAGTTTTAAACGACATAACAGTTGGTATTAACTGGCATTTAAATCCAGTAACAAAATTTAGTATTGACTATACCTCTGCTAAATTAAAAGCTGTTGGTAATAGCACTATTTTTCAAATGAAATTTCAGGTTGCTTTTTAAATTAATAAACCTCATAAACTTTTGATCATACATCATTATCAAATATAAAAGTATAACTTATTAAAGATGATTATTTTAATAAGTTATACTTTTCTTTATAACAATACCACTGCCTAATCTACAGTAAATACATAACACATAATAAACCAACACCTCCTAAAACAATTGCATATGGGAAAGCCATTTTTACCATTCTTCCATAAGATAAATTAATTAAAGGAGCTAATGCTGAAGTAAGCAAAAATAAAAATGCTGCCTGTCCATTTGGTGTTGCAACACTTGGTAAATTTGTGCCTGTATTAATTGCAATGGCCAATTTTTCGTATTGTAATCTCGATAATTCTCCTGCATTAAATGAGGCTTGAATTTCATTTATATAAACGGTAGCAACAAAAACATTATCACTAATTGCTGATAGTAATCCGTTTGCAATATAGAACATCATTGGTTGTGTTGATGGTTCCATAGATAGTGCCCATTCAATAATTGGTTTAAACAAGTGTTGGTCATGAATCATTGCCACAATTACAAAAAAGACAACCAATAATGCTGTAAAAGGTAACGCCTCTTCAAATGCAGGCCCTATATGATGCTCATCTGTTACCCCCATGAATGCCGTTTGAAAAATAATTAAAGCCAAACCTATAAACCCTACTGGAGCCAAATGTAAAGCTAAACCAATTATAAGTAGTACCATAGCAATGGCTTGAACTACAAGTCTGTGTTTCTCTCTTTCAGTACGATTTTCATCTTCTATAATTGTGTAATTTTCAATTATTTGTCTAGCAACATCTGGTAATTTTGCACCAAAACCAAATAGTTTAAATTTTTCAAGAATAATTGTTGTCAACAACCCTGCAAAAAAAACAGGGATTGTTATTACATCCATTTGTTTAAAGAACTCAATAAAATCCCAGCCCATTTTTTCTCCAATTAGTAGATTTTGAGGTTCTCCTACCAAAGTCATTACACCACCTAGTGCTGTACCTACCACACCATGCATTATTAAACTTCTTAAAAAACCACGAAACTGTTCTAATGTTTCTCCACTTAATTGTTTTCTATCTAATGTACCGTCGTCATTTAAATCAAGGTCACTTGAATGAATTTTGTGATATACACCGTAAAACCCAACACCAACACTAATTAAAACTGCAGTTACAGTTAACGCATCTAAAAACGCTGAAAGAGCAGCGGAAAGAATTACAAATAACAGTGATAAAGCTAACTTTGATTTTACTTTTGTAAAAACCTTACTAAAAATAAACATTAATAAGGGTTTCATAAAATAAATAGCGGCTACCATAAACATTAATAGCAATATAACTTCAAGGTTTTGTGCTACTTCATGATAGGCATTTTTTGCTGTTGTTAGATTTAAAAATAAAATTTGTATTGCTAATAAACCTCCTGAAACTAGTGGATAGCATTTTAGAGCCATAGCTAGTGTGAAAATAAATTCAGCAATAAAAATCCAAGCTGTTATTGTTGACCCTAAAGTGAAATAGAAAATTACATTAAAAATTAAAAAACTAATTATTGTGTATTTATACCATATAGGGCTATTCCCTAAAAAGTTTTTAAGCATTCTTTTATTTTGAAATTAATTATTTTTGTTTGTCAAATCTGTATTAAAAACTAGAGCAAATTGTAAATACCATTTCCCTATATTATTTACTTGCTGATGCATCATACCTACCTGCATACTTGTTGTTTTATTGTATTGATATCCTAAGGCTCCATACAACCTATTTCTATCAAAAAAAGTTTCTTTTGTATTGATAAAAATTTCATCATACAAGCCTAAAAAAACACTTCCTTTTTCAATTTTAGGTTTATTTAGTGGTACAAATAACATTAAACGGTATCGTAAACGATTTTTATAATCATGATTAACCCATCGTTGTTCAATTCTGTATCTATGTTCAAATTTTACTCTACCAATTTTATTGGTTAAAATAAATTGTTGCCAAATACGGTGCTCCTCTGTTTCAGGTGATTTTTGTTCAGATTCATAAATATAAGAAGGTATATATGCATAACCAGCTGTTACAGTAGCTCTATCAGAAAAATGGTAATTTAATCCTGTTCTTAATAATAATTGCTCTGTATTATTTGGAGTTATTGTATAATTTCTATATTGTATTTCTGTATGAATACTATATTTATCACTAATTTTATTTGTCCCAAAATACATAAGCCAATTACCCACCTCTTCTTGCTGAGCAAGAAGAGAAAAGGGTAAAATAAGTAGTATTAATGAAATTCTTTTAATTGAATTTACAACTATATTCATGATTCAAAAAAGTCTACTTTACCATTTGATACATCATAAATAGCTCCAACAATTTCAATTTCATTATTTTCTTCCATTTCTAACAGTATTGGACTTTCTTCTCTAATTCTATCAATTGAAATTTTCACATTGACTAAAGCTACTTCCTCTATTGCTTCTTCATCAAATTCTCCTCTTTCAACTTTTATTATATCAACGGCTGGCTTTATTTTGTGTAATAAGGGCGTAATATTTCCTAATTTAACATTTTGACAAGCAGCAGTTACAGCACCACATTTGGTATGTCCCATAACTACAACTATTTTAGAACCTGCAACTTTACACGCATATTCCATAGAGCCTAGTATATCCTCATTAATAATATTCCCAGCAACTCTTGCACTAAAAATATCACCTATTCCTTGATCAAAAACCAGTTCAGCTGGAACCCTTGAATCAATACAACTTAGTATTACAGCAAAAGGGTATTGGCCTTTACTTGTTTCAAATACTTGGTCTTGTAAATTTCTTTGTGCTTTTAAATTTTGTACAAATCTATGATTACCCTCAACTAAAATTTTGTGTGCATCTTTAGGTGTAAGATTATCTTGTGTTATTTTTGTTTGTGTTCTCATAATTATTCTTTTTAATTATTTTATGCCTTATTTGGCAAGTATTATATTTTACTTTTATTTATACTTCTTTAAAAAATATTAGGCTCATTTTAAAGTTTCTTTATTATTACTATCTTCCATAAATAAGCAAAGGAGCCTTTAATTTACTATTTTCCCTATTAGTTCCAATGATTTCGCCTATAAATTTATCTGTCCAGTCTTTTTTCTTACCTCCTCTGCCCATACATAACAATCCTATTTTATTTTTTGATACAAAATTTATCAATGCATCTGAACTTTCTTCAAATTCATATTCGACTACATTTTTGCCATTATAAGTAGATTTTAGACGGTTCACAGCTTCATTTGTAGCATGAACGGAGGATCTTTTACGTACTTTAAAAAATTTTATAGGACTGATTGCTTTCTTACTTAAATCTTTAGTGATTTCAACGTTATAATCACCCAATGTATCACTGTAAAAACCAATTGAAATACCATCAATTGATTGAAGGTTTTTACCTTCACCAGCAATTAAAATAATGCCAAAAAATTTATTTAATAAAAATTGTGTCACATCTTCGCCCAAAAAATTAAAAACTTTCTGTCTTCTTTTCCCCAAAACAATAATGTCTGGTTTGATTTTCTCAATGTGATGTTCAATTTCATTTTTTACATTGCCAAATGCGAAATCAAATGTAAGGGGAATACTTTCTTCTTTTGAGAAAATATTTACTAAATTTTGTAATTTTCTTTTAGATAAATTCTTTTCCTCATCTAAAGACCTCATCGCTGAGATTTGATTTTCATTTTTCACAATATTTGTTAATGATTTCACATGGAATACTTCTAAACTACCCCCAATCACTTTTGCTAAATTCAAAGCATTTTTTAAAGTTTCATGAGATGTTTCAGATAAGTCTACTAATACTAATATTTTATATTTAGCTTCCATCATAATAATAAGTTTTTTATTTATTCATCTTGCATTAAGCAGTTTTAGGTCTTAGTTTAAAAAATTGTATATAACTACTTGGGTTTTCAATAATTCCTCTTTCAGAAATAAGTTTAACATCTATATTTCTATTCTTTGCTTTAATTGAGAAGTCTTCTAAAATTTCAATAATATCATTGTCTAAATAGCGTGTTTTTCTAACGTCTAGCTCTAAATAAGTATCTCTAGGAAGACTGTCTAATTCTTTAAGAATTGCTCCTTTGTTAAAGAAAGTTACTTCTTCAGCAAGAGTCATTTTAATTTTATGTTTCCCATTACTTTTATCTTCAATATGTAAAAAGTGAGAATTTTGGAAACTCTTTATTAAAACTACAATAATTCCAACACCCAATCCAAGACCTATTCCTACAAGTAAATCTGTAAAAACAATTCCCAAAACAGTTACCACAAACGGTACAAATTGTTTCCACCCTAATTCATACATTTGCTTGAATAACATAGGTTTTGCAAGTTTATAACCAACTATAAGTAAAACAGATGCAAGTACTGATAGTGGTATCATATTTAACAATTTTGGAATTAAAATCACAGAAATTAAGAGTAAGATACCGTGAATAATTGCAGACATTTTAGTTTTTCCGCCAGATTGGATATTCGCAGAGCTACGCACAATTACTTGTGTAATAGGTAAACCACCTACAAGTCCTGAAAGAATATTTCCTGTACCTTGAGCCAATAGTTCTCTATTTGTAGGTGTTACTCTTTTTAATGGATCAAGTTTATCTGTAGCCTCAACACACAACAACGTCTCAAGACTGGCTACTAATGCAATTGTAAAAGCAACTATCCAAATTTCAGGTTTTGTAATGGCTCCAAAGTTTGGAAAACTAAACTGACTTATAAAAGATGTAATATCTTCTGGCACAGGTACACTTACCAAGTGTGCTGAAGAAATACCCAGCTTTTCATTACCTTTTGTTATAACAAAATATACTATACCAAATACTACTGCTACTAAAGGCCCTTGAATAAGTCTAAATATTTTAGCTTTTTTGGTTAAAACACTGTCCCAAAGAATAAGAATTCCTAAACCTATAATAGCAACTAATGTTGCTCCAAGACTAATATTATTGATAGAATTAATAATTTCTGAAAATGTATTTTCTCCGTCAACATCAAAGAATGCGAAACCTTCTGCTAAATTGGCATCATAACCAAAAAAATGGGGTATTTGTTTAAGAATTATTATAATACCTATTCCTGTTAGCATTCCTTTGATTACAGATGAAGGGAAGTAATAACCAATAATACCAGCCTTTAGTATTCCAAAAAGCACTTGAATTACACCTCCTAGTACTACCGCTAAAAGAAAATTTTCGAAACTACCAAGAGTACCAATAGCTGTTAAAACAATTGCTGCAAGTCCGGCCGCTGGACCACTAACACCAATTTGCGAGCCACTTAATGCTCCAACTATTATACCTCCTATAATACCCGCTATTAAGCCAGAAAACAAAGGTGCTCCACTAGCTAATGCTATTCCTAAACAAAGAGGAAGTGCAACAAAAAATACAACAACACTCGCTGGCAAATCAGCTTTTAAGTTTTTAAATGGATTTGAAGAATTCATGATTTTTTTATTTTTTTTTTGATTGATACAACATTGGTTTTTAGCACCTACCTTTATATCTGTAATTGATTAAATTTTTATTAATTTATAATATAACAACCCTCAATTTCTTCTAGAAATTGTGCTATAGATATAAGTTTATCTCTTAAATATTTTGAGTTGTAGCGTATGGAGATTATATTTTTTCAGGCGGTGGTATAAAAATATCCTGATTAAAGTATGATATTAATTCTTGATTCTTTTTATATCGTATTTTTTTCTTATAACCGTAATAGGAATAAGTAACATTGTAAATTTGAAATACTGTTTTTTCATCTTTACTATTACGCTCTATATTTTCTTGATTGTCAGTACTTCCATCATCATTAAACTTAACTAATTCATAATTTGATAGACTTAAAAGTTCTAGCGTTTGTGCGGCAGGTAGAATTATCATAACAGCTATCAATATGTTAAAAACAAACAACCTTATTAAAGATATTCTATGAAAAACGCTTTCACTCATTTACTTAATAACTTTAAAAATTAAGTCTATATAAAATTCTACTATGTTTTCTTTTCCTTTTTCTACGTTAGTTAACGATGGTAAATGTTGTGCAAAATACCTTTGATGATTTGCCCCCTCAATAACAGTAGAAACTAGCATATGAGGAAATTTAAAATTTGGATTTATCTCTATTACCATGCCACTAACCCTCTGAACAACTTGTTTGTACGATTTAAAATAACCCTTTTTATTTTCATCATCTACATCTTTGGTATGAAATACTTTTACAGATTCCGTTATTATAATTTTATGCAATAATACTTCGTTTATATATGAAAACGACTTATCAACTACTACTGGTTGAGTTAATATTTTAATGGCTCTTTTTAACTTATCAATTGGTGAATTGACATTTATTGTGGCGAAAACCAAGCGATATTCAATCCAACTCCAAAACCAAGAGGTAAGGTAAATTAATAATGTATGTTTACTTTCAAAATAACGATAAATAGAACTTTCAGGAGATCCAATTTTATTACCTAATTTCTTAAATGTAAATTCTTCAAAACCAAGTTCGTTTATCAACTCAATACTTCCTGATATAATTCTACGTCCTAATTCAGATGAATCAGGTTTTTTCAAATATAATTCTGAGTTAACCTCTATATGTATTTGTAAATCTTTCATATTACACTTGCAAATATAATAGTATTACTATCAATTATGCAAGTTTTATTATGTATTTTTTTTGTAAAACACATAATATGCAACTATTAACACTTTGTAGTTTAAAAATTAAATTTAAAACGCAAGACAAAACACCAAATGATTTTAATGTTTTTTGTACATACCTAATTTTAACGTAAATTTTAAATGGCATCAGTATAATTAGTGGCTGTACCATTATAATTATAGAATTAGAGTTGCATATACAGATTGAATAACAAGCTTAAAAAAATATAAGCTTTTATTATACAACTAATATTTAAACTAATTAAGTGGTGCTATTGAGCTCTATTAATACTGACAGCATTTTCTTTAACCCAAACCAAACTTTCATCAAAACTATCAAAAATTTGATCTTCGGGTACTAAATCTGGTATTATATCAATACGTTCAAGCATGTAACGTGGTTGCTCAATAATATTTACTAACAATATTTTTTTGCCTTGTTTTGTTAAATCAACCAAAACGTCTTCCATAGCATATAATCCTGATTGATCTATATATTGCATTCTCCCCATTCTTATAATTATTATTGAGGCAGTATTAGGAATTTGTTTCACTAATTGCTGAAAATAACTTGTAGACCCAAAGAATAAAGGTCCTCTTATATGCTTTATAAAAACTTCATTTTTTAAATTTTTTGATAAATTAACTTCATCTGGCCATGCTTTTGATCTATCAAAAGATTCAATGCTTGATCTATCAGCTGTTAAATCCCCTATTTTTTTCATAAACATTAAAGATGCAATTATCAAACCTATTCCAACGGCGTATACCAAGTTCCAAACAGATGATAACACTAAAACAACCAACATTATAACCACCTCTGGTTTTGGCATATATGGTATAGCTTTTAAGCCTTTATAATCCATTACTCCAATACCTACGGTAATTAATATCCCTGCTAACACAGCTGCAGGAATTTGAGATGCTATAGGTCCTAAGGCCAATAAAATAATTAAGAGTAAAATAGCTGCCACCATACCTGACAGTCTAGTTTTCCCTCCTGCATTAATGTTAACAACCGTTCTAATTGTTGCTCCAGCTCCTGGTATACCACCAAATAGTGCGGCAATACTATTTCCTATTCCCTGCCCTATCAACTCCTTATTTGGCTTGTGTTTTGTTTTAGTCATATTATCAGCTACCACTGAAGTTAATAAAGAATCTATTGCTCCTAATAGAGCCAAAGTTAGGGCTGTAAAAATATAAGGGCTAATACTCCCAATATTAAAATTAGTGAAAATTTCTAAATTTGGTAAAGGTAATCCACTTGGTATTTCTTCAATAGGTCTATAATTCAGCTTAAAACCTGTGGCAATTCCAGACATAACAAGTAAAGCTACTAATGTACTTGGTACAGCTGTAGTAATTCGTTTAAATCCATAAATTATAATAATTGTTCCTAAAGCTAAAATTAACTCTAACCAATTAATATTACTCAAAGCTTTCGGCAATACTTTTAATGTTCCTAATACTCCTGAAGCCTCTTTGGCTGCAAGAGTTTGCGACTCTTTCAATATTTGAGATGCTGTTATATTTTTTGCTCTGCTAACTGTTTCTTTAAAGTCTTCTAACACCAAAATACCTTCTCCTGCTTCATCCTTTAAAATATTTTCTAAAATAATCTCTTCTGCATAAGGTTTGAATTCATTTACAAATTCAACATCTTCCTTAGGGTAATATCCTACCGAAGGTAATATTTGTGTAACCAAAATAATAACCCCTATTGCAGTCATAAACCCTGAAACTACAGGATATGGTATATATTTGATATATTTTCCTAATCCAATAAACCCTAACCCTATTTGCATTATACCTGCCAACAAAAATACTGTTAATATAGCGGGCAAGGCTTTTGAAACATCTCCATCAAAGGCTGCCACAATCCCAGCAATAACAACCATACTTACTGCGGTCATTGGAGCTGTTGGTCCAGAAATTTGAGTATTTGTTCCTCCAAATAGAGCGGCAAAAAAACCTACAAAAATAGCTCCATAAAGACCTGCACTTGGACCTAATCCTGAGCTTACCCCAAAAGCTAATGCCAATGGTAAAGCAACAATACCAGCAGTAATACCACCAAACAAATCACCTTTTAAGTGTTTAAAATTAAATAGTTTATTCTTCATAATTTAATAATTGTTATTTAATATCCTAACTAGCGTTAAAACAAAAGTTTGTTAAAAATTTTCAATACTCTTGCCTACAAATTTACATAAATATTAGGAATGTTATTTTTCCCTATACTTTAGAAAGTGTAATCTTTATATTTGTGTTGAATTTCTTAAAGTTATATATAAAATAGTACACTTTAAAAGTATTATTTAATTGCATTAAATACTAATTTTGTGTAAAATTCTGTAATAGTCTTTTCATTTTTTTTATCAATATCTGTAAGTGCCGGTATATGCTCTGCAAAAAACCTTTGTTGGTATGCTCCTTCAATTATTGTTGATATAAGCATATGAGAAAATTTATATTTAGGATTGAGTTCTAAAACAATTTCACTAACCCTTTGTACTACCTGCATATAAACTTTGAAATAACCTTTTTTATTTTCTTTATCAACGTCTTTAATATGATATACCTTACCTCCCTCATTCATAATAATCCTATCTAACGTAGTTTCATTAACGTAAGAAAACAAATCATCTGTTTTAATAGTTTCTGTTAAAATTTTTATTGCTTTCTCAAGTTTTTCCTTTGATGAACTTAAGTTAATAGTTGAAAAAACTAATTTATATTCAATCCAACTCCAATACCAATTTGTTAAATAAACCAACAGCATATGTTTACTTTCAAAGTACCTATAAATAGAACTTTCTGGAGAGCCTATTTTTTCACCTAATTTTTTAAATGTAAAACTTTCAAAACCTAATTCATCTATTAAATTAATACCATTAAAAATTATTCTTCGACCAAGTTCTGAGCTGTTAGGATCTCTAATAAAAGTATCAGAACTTACATTAATTTGAATTTTAAGGTCTTTCATTATAGTTGTAACTTATTAAAAAATAAAATAGTATTTCTAATTATTTGTAGTTTCTTTTTAAAACTCAGTATTTATATCCCAAGCTTCTAAATTTTCTTTTATTGATTTTATAAACATGCCCCCTAAAGCTCCGTTTACAACTCTATGGTCATAAGAATGTGATATGAACATTTTGTGTCGAATTCCTATAAAATCACCTTCTGAAGTTTCAATTACTGCTGGAACTTTTCTAACAGCTCCCAATGCTAAAATAGCAACTTGAGGTTGATTAATTATTGGTGTGCCAAAAACGCTACCAAAACTTCCAACATTTGTAACTGTGTATGTTCCTCCTTGAATATCATTAGGCTTTAATTGCCCTTTTCTAGCTTTATTTGCCAAATCATTTACTGCTTTTGTCATGCCAATTAAATTTAATTGATCTGCATTTTTTATAACAGGAACAATTAAATTACCATCTGCCAACGCCGCTGCCATACCTAAATTAATATTACCTCTCTTTATTATTTTATCGCCATCAACTGCAATATTAATCATAGGAAAATCTTTAATTGCTTTTGCAACGGCTTGCATAAAAATTGGTGTGTAGGTAATTTTTTCTCCTTCTCGAGCAAAGAACTGATCTTTAATTTTATTTCTCCACTTCACAATATTAGTAACATCAACTTCAATAAACGATTGTACATGTGCTGACGTTTGTACAGATGCTACCATGTGATGAGCTATTAATTTCCCCATACGAGACATCTCAACAATTTCGTCTTCACCATTAACAGAAACTGGCATTGCAGTATTTGAAGATACTTCTTTTTTTATTTTAGATTGATTGGTTTGTATTGCTTCAATATTTTTAGTGTGATTTTCAGTACTGCTTCTTCCACTTTTAACATAGGCTAAAATATCATTTTTAGTAACTCTGCTATCTTTTCCCGTTCCAATAATTGTTTCTAATTCTTCCATAGAAACACCTTCTGTCTCAGCTATATTTCGAACTAACGGCGAATAAAATTTACCTGAAGTTGAATTTTTTTCAATTGCTGTTGGTTCAGTAGTTTTTTCAACTTGCTCCTCAATAGCTGACACCTCTTCCTTTACATCTTCTAATGAAATTAAATCATCATCGCTTTTATTAGGTTCTCCTAAAGTTTCAATAATAGCAATAGTTTCTCCAACATTTACAACATCATTCTCATCAAATAATAGTTCTGTAATTGTTCCTTCTACCTCACTTGGAACTTCAGAGTCTACTTTATCAGTTGCTATTTCAACAATTGCCTCATCCAACTCAACGGTATCACCTACATTTTTTAACCAAGAAATTATGGTTGCTTCTGCAACACTTTCACCCATTTTTGGAAGTTTCACTTCAAATCTTGCCATTATTATTTTTTTAGAAGTGCAAATTTACAAAAAATCTAGTTTACAAATAATAAAAACTCTTTAATCTAAAAAATATATTTTCTCCTTAAATTATCATATTCGTAATTATACATATAATAACATCTAAAAATTTTAACAGTTTTTATTTTTTAAGATATTTCATATAGAATAATGTAAAATGTTTTGATTCTCTAACCTAGCTTAAGAATTAAAACAGTAATAAAAATAAAGGGATTTTAAAATCACATAACCCCTTGAAAATAAGTATACTATTTTTTTAAATGACTTAAATCATATAATTCTTTTTATAATAACTATAAATTTTAAAACAAAAATTTAGTTTAGCACTAGCTGTAATAGCCCTAATTACATTAGTAAATTATACACATGGTAATGCACCTCTAGCCCCTGTAGTTGAAAAGGAATTGAATCTATTACTGATGAATTATTAGTGAAAAAATTCTCAACAGTACCAATATTTGATGGAGATATTGATGAGGTTTGGAATGAAGCCAGACCTTTATTAAATTCGACAACGGGTACGCCTGCAGTAGATACAACACAGATTTGGATTAATGAACAATGGCGGAGCAAATGACTTAATAGGTATTTGTGCTCCATCAAATATTAGAATTGGACTTTCCTATGCTGTACATGATAGAGTTACTATTGGTTTTGGAACTACTAAATTTAATCGTTTACAAGAATTTAATTGGAAAGTTGCCTTATTACAACAAACACGATCAAACAAAATGCCCGTAAGTGTTACTTACTATGGTAATTTCACAATAGACGCACGCAAAAAAGAGAATTTCAGGTATTTATCAGATAGATATTCTAATTTCAATCAATTAATTATAGCTCGTAGGTTTAACCCAAAACTTTCTTTACAAATTGCTCCAAGTGTTTCGCATTATAACGTGGTAAAAAATACCATGAGAAATGATATGGTGGCAATTGCATTTGGAGGGCGCTATAAAATAAGCGACCAAACTTCAATAATGATAGATTATAGCCAACCTTTAACTAGTTTTATGTTAGATAACCCTTCTCCTGGTATTAGCTTTGGCGTTGAATTTTCTACTTCTGCTCACGCATTTCAAATTTTTGCAACAAACTACAATGGTATTGTACCACAACAAAATTATATGTTTAACCAAAATGACGGATTTGGAACAGATTCTCCTTTTGGAAAAGGTGGAGGTCAATTTTTAATTGGATTTAATATTACGAGGAACTACAATTTTTAAACTATAAAATAGATAAACGAAACTCAACAGTAAGGCAACATATTAATTAATCTTTATATTTTGTCTTACTTATTGTTTAAATTACTTTATCATGCCATAATGTTATTATATGCACATAAAATCATTAGTATTTTTAATACGTTAAATAATATTTTCTTACAAATTTCTGGCACATACACTAATCTTAAAATTTGTTTGTAACAAAAATTACTTCTATTTGTAACAAAAGTTGCTTAAAATTTTATAAAAATTAATTAAAACAATTCTAAATAAGGTTTATATTATTGATTATCAATTATTTATATATTTTTAAATAATGATTTAAATCATAAATTTAAGATTTAATAGTTCTTAAATTCGTAAATGAATGTGAATTAAATACCTAAATAAATATCTTTTAGGACAATAATTAGCTATTCGTTTTAGCATTAAATAACATTTCAAGATGAAACAAGAGTTACGAAAAAAAAGACAAATTTCAAGAAGAGGCATTTTACCTATTTTAGGAAGTACTTTACTACTACCTTTTCTAGGGTTTGGAAAATCAGTATCTGATAAAATAACTATTTCTGAAGATGATGAAAAATATCAAACTTTATTAAAACCTGATGGAACAATTGTAAAAATTAAGGTTAGCTCTTTAAAAAAAGCTAAAATTATTAAGCAAAATATTTCAAATAAATCGTTTCTAAACTGGCTAGGCAGAAAACTCTAATTATGAAAAATAACAAAACTAACTCAAGACGTAAATTTATTGATAAAGGAATAAAATTAAGTCTTTTAACAGCTATTGGTGGAATTGGTTTAACAAAACTTGCCTCAAAATTAAGTGCAAAACCAACTAGTAATTCAACTGGAAAAATAGAATTAATGACCACTGAAGGAACTATAATTCAAGTAGATTCTTCAGAAGTTATGGAAATGGATAATTCTAAAAAGCACAAAGAGTACAATGTAAGAGAAGGAATGCCAAATCGAAAATTTGTTATGGTTGTAGATTTGGCAAAATGTAAAAATGCTTTAAAATGTCAAAGTGCCTGTAATAAATATCACTATATAACAGGTGATAATGCTTGGCTTA
This sequence comes from Lutibacter profundi, assembly GCF_001543325.1. Classification (NCBI taxonomy): domain Bacteria; kingdom Pseudomonadati; phylum Bacteroidota; class Flavobacteriia; order Flavobacteriales; family Flavobacteriaceae; genus Lutibacter; species Lutibacter profundi. The sequence goes on along the minus strand of NZ_CP013355.1, from coordinate 2,864,410 downwards.
AAGTTTATAAAATGCAAGAATCCAAAGATACAGCCCCTTACTGGATGCCAACTACCTGCCAACATTGTGACCACCCTGCATGTGTAACTGTTTGCCCCGTAGATGCAACTTTTAAAAGAAGAGATGGTTTAGTTTTAATTGACAATAAACGCTGTATAGGCTGTCGCTTCTGTATGGCTGCCTGCCCATATTCAACAAGAGTCTTTAATTGGAGTGACCCCAATCAGGGTGAAATCACTTTAGCTAAAGATCTTAAAATGCATGACCACCAGAAATCTTCACCAGAACATGCTGGAGTTCCAAGTATAAAAGGAACTGTAGACAAATGTGACTTTTGTCCTCATGCAATACAAGAAGGAAAACTGCCCCATTGTGTTACTGCTTGTCCAAACGGAGTTTTCTATTTTGGAGACAAATATGAAGATACCGTTACAAACGGTGATGAAACATTAAGATTTAGTAAACTACTAAAAGATAAATCTGGATATAGAATTATGGAAGGCTTAGGCACCGAACCTAGTGTTTATTACCTACCTCCTGTTGATAGATTAGTTGATTTTGAAAAAGGCTTAGAGAATTATACAGAATTTCAATCTGTTGAAAAATCCAAATAATTATGAAAAAATACGATAAACTATTAAATGATTTGGCTCCCAAAAAATTTGGAAAGCTAGGTACTATTTGGACAATTTCATTAATCGTTATTATTATTATTGGAATTATTGCTTATATAGATCAACTTATTAAAGGACAAGTTGTAACTAATATGAGAGATTATACATTATGGGGAATTTACATTTCAAATTTTGTTTTTTTTGTAGCTACAAGTTTTGTAGGTTCAGTTACTGTTGCCGTTTTAAGATTAACTAAAAATAATTGGAGAACTCCAGTCGTTAGAATTGCTGAAATTATTTCTTTGGCTGCAATTGTAATGGCAGGAATAACCATTATGATTGATATGGCCAGACCTGATAGACTCCTAAATTTGTTCATTCACGCAAGGTTGCAGTCACCTATTACTTGGGATGTTATAATAATTCCAACATACATTGTTTTAAGTTTGTTATTATTATACTTTCCATTACTTCCTGATTTTAAAATACTTAAAGAGTATTTTAAAGATAAAAGTCCCAAATTAAGTAAATGGTATGGAAAACTATCTTTAAACTGGACAGGCAGTAAAGCTCAAAAAGCAATTCAAACAAAATCTATCCAAATTATTGCTTTAATGATTATACCTGTTGGATTAATTTTACAAACTATTGATGCATGGCTATTCTCAACAACTTATAGAATTGGTTGGGATAGCACTAACATGGGAGCTTATTTTATTTCAGGTGCTTTTGTTGCTGGTGTAGGTGCACTTATAACTGTTATTTACGTTGTTAGAAGAGCCTATAAATTAGAGCATTTTATTACTGATAATCACTTTGACAAGCTTGGAAAATTTTTAGTATTGGCTTGTTTAACTTATTTGTATTTTAATATCAATGAGTACTTAATACCCACATTTACAGCCTCAAAAGAAGAAGAAATACATTTAAACACTCTAATTTCTGGACAGTATGCGCCTTTGTTTTGGTTTGTAATTATAGGTGGTTTAATAATACCTATTATAGTTTTATTATTTAAAAAAGGAAGAAAACCACTTCCAATGTTTATAATTGGTTTAGTTGTAGTTATTGCTTCTTGGTGGAAACGGTATCTTATTGTTACGCCAACCTTATTACATCCATTTTTACCTATACAAGGTGTGCCCGAATCTTGGCACCATTATTTTCCAAGTATACACGAATGGCTAATTACTATTGCAACATTGGCAATGGCACTATTAATAATTACACTATTGGTACGCTATTTACCTATAATACCTATTCAAAGAACAGCTGATGAGCAAGAAGAATTATTAAAAAATACTAAAAACGCTGAATAATGAAAAATCAATTAAAATTTCGCTTTATTTTTCTTGCTATTTTAAGTATGTTACTACTTTCTACTGGTTCACAAGATGTATATGCTCAAAAAGTAAAAAAAGTAAAAGTCAGATTAAAGGCTCAGTATATAAAGATAATGGATGGAGAAATCTATTTAAACATTAAAGTAACTGCTAGAGTTAAAAGAAAAAATATTAAAGTTTCAAACATTAATCTAACTATTTACAACAAGGTACATAACAAAAAATTAAAGTTGGAGAAACCACTACCAATATTGATGGTGAAAGTAAGTTTATATTTAAAAGCTTGAATGCTATTAAACCAGATTCAACAGGTACGTATAACCTTCTAATATCGTTTAAAGGAAATGATACTTTTAAGAAAGCTAAAAAAAATATTGTTTTTAAAGATGTTGACATTAGAGCCAAACTTATTACAAAAGATAGTGTCAATTACATATCAGCAACTCTAATAAATACAGCTACAAACACTCCTATAACAGGTGAATCATTAAATATTCAAGTACAAAGGTTATTTAAACCTTTAAAAATTGGAAATGAATTTAACTATACCAATGAAAATGGCGCCATCTTTATACCTATTGATAATGGAATTCCTGGTATGGATGGGAATATAGCTATTGAAGTAGTTCTTAATGAAAGTGATGATTTTGGAACCGTAAAGGCAATTGTTAATGCGCCAATTGGAGTACCAATAGTTGATGAATCAACTTTTAACGAAAGAACAATGTGGTCACCTAGAAATAAAACACCTTTATTCTTACTTATATTTCCCAATTTATTAATATTTGGAATATGGGGTTTAATTATATATTTAATAACTAATCTATTTAAAATTTCTAAATCTAAAATCTAAAAACATGAAAACAGTAAAAATTTTAACAATTATTGGAGTTGTAACATTTGTATTATACTCTTTTACATCATTAACGCAAGAAGAATGGAAAGTTCCTGAAAAATACGAGACAATGAAAAATCCTGTTGATGCAGGTACAGATACAGCAATTGGAAAATCATTATATAACAAGCATTGTAAATCTTGCCATGGTGTCGAAGGTTATGGAGATGGGCCAAAAGCTGAGGATCTTGATGGTGAATTAGGAGATTTTTCTTCTGAAGAATTCCAAGCACAAAGTGATGGTGCTTTATTCTATAAAACAACTATTGGTAGAGATGATATGCCCGAGTTTACTAAAAAATTGCCAGACGATGAAGATAGATGGTTAATTATTAACTATATGAGAACTTTAGCCGAGTAATTAAATATTTTAAATAAATATTTATCTTAAAGAGGCTGTCTAAAAAGTGTCATTCTGAATGTAAATGAAGAATCTCCTTGAAATTAAACACTTATATATCAAGATGTTGAGATTTTTCACTTTGTTCAAAATGACAAGTATAATTGCTTTTCAGACAGCCTCTTTTTATATGTAATATCAACAACTACTATCTCATCCAAAAACATGATATAAATCACTTCTTAATAAAATATTAATCTATAAATTTGTGAGATGCTGTGTAACAATAGTTACTTTATTTTATAAATATTATAATTATGAACCCCCGTGTTAGAAATATTAAATTTGTAATAAGTTTTATTTTATTTATCCTTTATTTTCAAAGTAATGCACAAAAAATAACTTCAATAAAAAACAACACAACAGAAAGGTATCAAGTTAAATGGGTTAGCCAATTTCCAAAAGCAACTAATAAGAAGGACTCTTCAAAAAAAAATTGGCTTTTTACTTTTTTATTTGGAAGAAAAAACATTCCTAAAATTACAAAGCCACTTGCTATTATTGCTTTAGATTCTACAAGCTTTATAATTTTAGATCAAGGAACTGGTACCATTTTCAATATAAATGACAATAAATTAAGAGTTCCTAAAATATTAAAAAAGAAAAAGAAAAATTTCCTTCTTTAGTGAGTTTATGCAAACTTCCTTCAAATGAAATACTTTTTACTGATTCTCGCTTAAACAACATATATCGTATGAATGAGAAGCAGAAAACATTAACTATCTTTAACGATTCTCTCTTACTTGAACAGCCAACAGGAATAGCTTACTCTAAGGTTTCAAATAAAATTTGGGTTATTGAAACTAAAGCTCATAAAATTTCAATACTAAATGAGCAAGGTAAATTAATTAAAACAATAGGTAAAAGAGGTACCAAACCGGGAGAATTTAATTTCCCTACATCAATTTGGATTGATCAACTTGGTAACGCCTATATTATTGATGCCATGAATTTTAGAGTTCAGGTATTTGATAAAAATGGTAAAGTAATTTCCGTTTTTGGTGAAGTTGGAAATGCTACTGGTTATTTTTCGCGACCAAAAGGCATTGCAACAGATTCACATGGAAATATTTATATTAGTGACGCCTTATTCCATACAGTACAGGTTTTTGATATTTCAGGTAATTTTTTATACCAGTTTGGCAAACAAGGTAGAAAACAAGGTGAATTTTGGATGCCATCAGGTATATATATAGACAATAAAGATTTTATTTATATTACTGACAGCTACAACTCTAGAATTCAAATATTTAAACTCCTTAAAAGATAAAAATGAAAAATATTTCTATTTTAATATTATACATTTTATTCAGTTTTTATGCATTTTTAAATGCACAATCTATAATAACTACCAAACACAATTTATCTGTTAGTAGTACTGGAACAATAAAAGCTACATCAGAGTCTGAAATTTGTATTTTTTGTCACACACCACATAACAGTAGCCCAAGAGCTCCTCTATGGAATAAAAATAGCTCTGGAACAACCTACATCTTATACAATAGTTCTACTTTAGATGCTGTACCCGGACAGCCTGACGGAAGTTCAATTCTTTGTCTTTCTTGTCATGATGGAACAATTGCTTTAGGTGAAGTTATTAGCAGAACCACCCCTATAGATATGACTGGTGTAATGCCTTCAAAAAGTAACCTTACTACTGATTTATCTAACGACCACCCTATTTCTTTTACCTACGATGCAGCATTAGCGGCAGTAGATGGACAGCTGAAAACACCTCCTTTAAATTCCATGGCAATACTTGATTATAACTCTAAATTACAATGTACATCTTGCCATGACCCACATAAAGAAATCAATCCTAAATTCCTTAGAGCTTCTATTGAATTTTCTGATTTGTGTTTTCTGTGTCACGACCGAACTTATTGGAATAATAGTACTCATAAAACTTCTACTAAAACTTGGAATGGATCTGGAACTAATCCTTGGGCTCATCTAGAGTCAGCTTACGCTACGGTTTCTCAAAACGCATGTGCTAATTGTCACAATCCTCACAATGCAGATGGTAAGCTACGATTACTAAAATCAAACCTCGAAGAAAATAATTGTCTTGATTGCCATAACGGAAATATTGCTAACAAAAACATACAGGCTGAACTTTCTAAAACTTATAAACACGATGTCTATAATTACTCAATAGTTCATGACCCTACAGAATCAACTTCTGTAACAACTAAACATGTAGAATGTCAAGATTGCCATAATCCTCACGCTTCAAATTCAACTATTGCAACTGCCCCTTCTGTAAATGGTTTCAACAAAGGTGTAAGTGGTATTAATCAAGCGGGAAACCCTGTAAATCCAGCTACAAACACCTATGAGATATGCTACAAATGTCATGCCGGTAACTCTTGGTCACCATCACCATCACTTCCTAGGCTAATTGTTCAAAACAATGTTAGATTAGAATTTGAACCTTCAAATCCTTCTTTCCACCCCATTGCAGGTCCTAGAAACAACTCGGAGATAACAAGTAACCTTATCTCTCCTAATACTGCAAGTACCGTATTGTACTGTACTAGCTGTCATGCTAGCAACAATTCAAATGGCCCTGCAGGACCACACGGTTCAATATATCCTCAAATTTTAAAATTACAATATGAAACTGCAGACTACACTGTAGAGTCTGCTCAAGCGTATGCGCTTTGTTATAGTTGTCACAACAGAAATAATATTATAAATGATATAAATACTTTTAAAGAGCATAGGTTACATATTGTTGAGGAGAACACGCCTTGTAGTGTATGTCATGATGCACATGGTATTAGTAGTACACAGGGTAATAGCACCAATAACTCTAACCTTATCAATTTTAGGACAGATGTAGTAACACCATCTAGTAATGGTAGGTTAAAATATGAAGATACTGGAACAAATAGAGGTCGTTGCTATTTAAGATGTCATGGTGAAAATCATAGACCTGAATCATATTAATATTATAGAATATTTCTCATTATTTATTTTAAAATAAGCAAAAACCTTTTAGCTTCTATATTTTAAGTAACTTAAATAAGTTTGAATTAACATGACGATACTTTTTAAGTAAAAAAAATAAATAAAACTGTAACTAATGTTACATAATGTGATAAAAATCATCTTTTTTACTCATTATTACCCTTAAATTTGTTCTAGATATTAAACATAATTTTTACTAAAATATATTAAAACTATTATTATGAAAACAACAAAAATATTGTTAACGTTAGGTTTGTCCTTATTTATGAGTATTGTAAGTTTTGGACAAAACATTGCTGGATCTGCACATGATTTCTCAGGAAAAACATGGAATCCTGGAGGGGAAGTTTGTGTAGTATGTCATACTCCTCACGGTGCTGTAACAGGTTTAACCGCTCCATTATGGAACCACGAAGTAACTACAACTACTTTTACATTGTATACCAGTGCATCGCTTGATGCAACTACTGGTCAACCAGATGGTTCTTCAAAATTATGCTTGAGTTGCCATGACGGTACAGTTGCTATGGATAACTTTGGTGGACAAACAGGTGGTACAAAATTCATTAGCGGAAATGATCTTGTAGGAACAGACTTAAGTAGTGAACATCCTGTTTCATTTACGTATGATGCTGCATTAGCCACAACAGATGGCGGATTGTTTGATCCTATTACTACTAGTTCAGGAGTTGGGGGTACTATTAATGCAGATTTATTACTTGCAGGAAAAGTACAATGTTCTTCTTGCCATGACGTCCACAATGGCTCTGGTGTCGCAAAATTATTGGTTAAATCAAATGCAAGTAGTGCACTTTGTTTAACTTGCCATAACAAATAGAATCTACAATCTAAAATTTTAAGTAAACAAATAGGGGGCTGTAATTAGCCCTCTATTTATTGTAATTAATTTTCAAAAACCTCTCAAAAAATAATGTTAACAATGTTATTTCTATTGAAATATTATTTAAAAATTAAACTCTACACACTCCTTTTACTCATACCTAAAAACTGATTTTAATCATAGTATAACACCATTATTATACCTAAATTCACCTAGAAACACTGCTATTAGAATAATATATAAAACTAATTAAAAAATGGACTTCAAAATATATTTTTTTTATCTTTTAAGTATAACACTTATTTTCAACTCGTGTTCTCCACATATTAATAAAGCTAGTACTGCAAAAAAAGTAACATATCCGGCGGCACCTGCAACTCCTAGAATTCAATATTTAACAAGTATTAGTAGCTCATTAGATATTGCAAAAAAACAATCTGCTTTTACTAAATCTATTGTTGGTGAAAATCAAACCCTCCCAATTTATAAACCTTATGGTTTATTTATGCGTAATGGAAAATTATATATTTGTGATGTTTCTTTAGGTGGAGGACTAGAAATTATTGATTTTGAGACAAATAAATTTAATTATTTTATTCCCGAAGGTCAATATCGGTTAAAACTGCCTCTCAACTGCTACGTTGATAAAAATAACAAACTATATATTACAGATATTGCACTACAAAAAGTCTTTGTTTTCGATGGTGATGGAACCTATATAACTTCATTCGGAAAAGATAAAAACATAAAACCCTCCGATGTGTTTGTAAATAGCCAAAATATATTTGTTGCAGACTCTGGCAACAACAGAATAAACGTTTACAACAAAGAAACATACAAATTTGAGTACTATTTCCCAAAATCAGAAAGTGGAGATGCTAATTATTTATACAAACCTGCCAACCTAACTATAACAAATAATAAGGTTTTTGTAAGTGATATGGGTAGTGGTGATATTAAAATTTTTACTCTTAAAGGAGTGTATTTAAAAACAATTTCTAAATACGGAAAAAATATTGGTGATTTAGTTCGCCCTAAAGGCATTGCCGTAGATAAAGAAGAAAATATATATGTTGTAGATGCGAGCTTTGAGAATGTGCAAATTTTTAACAAGAAAGGAGAGTTATTACTCTTTTTTGGAGGCCATTACAAATCCAAAGGAGATATGTGGCTACCAACAAAAGTTATGATTGATTATGATAATTTAAAATATTTTGAAAAATATGTTGACCAGAAATTTGATTTAAAATATTTAATTTTTGTTGCAAACCAATATGGGCCAGATAAAGTGAGTATTTATGGTCGTATAACACCCAAAAAGAAAGAGTAATAAGTCTAATATATCCCATTAAAAGTTGAAAAACTGATAATTATTTTAGATGATTCAATAATTTTCAATACTGAATTTTTAATTATTTCAGACTAAAAAAGTATGAATTTAGGCAAATACAAATTTATTAATTATCTATTATTTATAGTAGCTATTTCATTCTTTTGGACTTGTTCTCCCGAATTAAGTTATGGCGTTAAATCTTTTTTGTTTGATGGAGTTCCTTCACCTTATAAAACTGAATTTACTACTATTAACGATTCCTTACAAACCATTGATATTGATACTAAAAAAACTTTGGTGTCAATTGTTAAAAAAAGTGAATTCAATCTTCACCCTCCGTACAGAGAGAGAGATTGTGCTAGTTGTCACAACAGAGATGATATGGGAAAAACTAAACTTCCTATACCAGAGTTATGCAATCAATGCCATACAGATTTTAGTCAGAAATTTGAGATTTTACACGGGCCTGTTGCCTCAAATGATTGCATACAGTGCCATGCGCCACACCAATCAAAATTAAAAAATTTGTTGGTAGAATCTGATAAAAAACTCTGTCTTAGTTGTCATAATTCAAAACAAGTTTCAGAAAACATAATACATAAGGATATTAAAAAAACAAGTTGTATTGAATGTCACAACCCACATGGAGGAAATAATAGAATGAGTCTTCAGCCTGAGAGCTGTTACAAATGCCACGACAATTATAAAAAAGAATACCAATTTTTACATGGTCCTGTAGATTCAGGAAACTGTTTCCAGTGTCATGGAACGCATACTAACAAAGCTCCAAAACTTTTAATAAATACTGGAGATAATTTATGCTTGAGCTGCCATAATTCTATAGATATTACAAAAACGGAATATCATATAGATATTAAAAATAACAAATGTATTGAATGTCACAATCCACACGGAGGAAAAAATGATAAATTTCTTTTAAATAAGCAATAACTAGTTTATGAAAAAATTAAGTTTATTATATTTTATATTTTTATTTACAATTTGTAGTTTTTCTCAAAGCTCACAAATAGAAACTAGATTTTGGAAACTAACGTCATTAAATGGTGAACTAAATTTAAACAGTTTCTTTTGGGATCAAAAAACAACTAGAAGCAATGTAAATGAACGTTTACAAAGTTCGTTTTTATCGGGAGGATTGTTTTTAAATTCTCAAAGTTATTTTTGGCATCCCAATTTTTTATCATTAGACCTCGATGTTGGGTATAGCCCAGAAACAGGACAATATTTATCTCTAGTAAGCCCTGACCGAAATGAAATAAATACGCTTAAAAAATTAAATGTAAGAGCTTATATATTTAAACAAAATTCATTAAACTTAAATGTATTTATGAATATAAATGAAGGATATAACAATAGAGAAAATTTAACAAATTTAAAATCAAACTACAGAAATTATGGTAGTGTATTTTCATATACTAATAAATATATTCCTATTAAAATTTCATATAATAAAGGTAAGGGAGAACAGATAGAGTTACAAACAGATAGGAGTTTTATTACAGAGCATAATAATTTAGAAATGAGATCTGAAAAATCTATTGGAGCTAATGATTTTAATCAAATTGTTTATTCTCACAATAAATATACGTACAATACTACTTTTTCTGTTTCAGAGAGCGATTTAGTGAATACCTTCATAAAAAACGATATTACTATATGGAGTATGAACAACCGTATTTTCTTAGATTCAAAAAAGAACTATAATTTCAATTCTAGAGTCTCAAACTACAACCAACAAGGCAATTTTAATTACAAACGATTTGAAATATCTGAAAATCTCTTCTTTAAACTTCCTTATAAATTTAACTACGCTGGCAACTATAACTTTTTTGATATAAAAGGAGGTATTCAAAATTTAAAACAACACGATATAAGAAGTACACTATCTCACCAATTGTATAAAAGTTTGAGGACAAATATATCTTTTGAATATAACAATATTAGTGATAAACAATATAAAGAAATAATAAACAGAAAAGGGTTAAATATTAATTATACAAAAAAAACACCTTTAAAAGGTACATTATCTTTAAATTATAGTTTAAACACAAATCAACAAGAAAGAGTAAGTGATGACTTGTTTTTTGCTATTGAAAGAGAAGAACAAACACTTTCTGATAATCGAATAGTATTATTAAAAAATCAAAATATTAATGCCTCCACAGTTGAAGTAAATGATGCTTCAGGAACAATTATATATAGATTAAATTTTGACTATTTATTAATTAAAAGAAATGAACTCTTAGAAATTCAACGTATACCAGGAGGCCAAATAGCAAATAACGAAATTGTTTATATTAATTATATAGCAATACAACCTAGTTCATATAAATACAGAGCTGTTATTAATTACTTTAATGCATCTGTTTCTTTATTTAGAAATAAGATCACTTTTTATTACAAATCAGCTAACCAAGATTTTGTTAATCCTGTCAACATCGCTTTTTTAACACTCGATTATTTTAATCAAAATGTATATGGAACTCGTTTTAATTTTAATTTTATTAGTGGAGGAATTGAAAAAGACAATTATAAAAGCACTATAATACCATATAGACTTACAAAGTACTATTTAATTTTACAAGGTAACATAAAAGAAAAATTATTTTTCACATTTAATGGAGATGTACGAGATTATCAAATGATTGTTGAAGAAGGAATTAAACAAAAATACTCCAATATTTCAGGAAATATTTCCTACAATATCAACCAAAAAACAAAACTCAATATAGAAGGAAGTTATATTAAACAAGAAGGTGAAGGTGTTGACTTAAACTTATTAACCAGCAGGTTAACATTTACAACTCGTATTCGTCAATTATTTTTATCAACTGGAGTTGAATTATATAAGAGCAAATTGTTTAATGAGAAAATGGATTTTAACAGGTTTACAATCCGCTTATCAAGAAAATTTTAAAAATATTAATAAAAACGAATTCAAATGAAAATATCTAAAAAACAATCAGTCAAAAAATTAAACTTTAATACCCTAAAGTTTTCTGGAATAATTTTATTTGTTTGTTTATTACTAACACAAGTAAATGTTTTCAGTCAAACTAAAAAAGGTGAAAAAACTTGTATTGAATGTCACAAGAATACTGTTAAAAAAGATATCCTTCATGGTCCAACAGCAACTGATTGTACCGTTTGCCACGTATCAAATGGAGCAAAACACCCTTTAGAAAATGTAACTGGTTTTAAATTTCTCGAAGAAGGAGCAAACCTTTGTTATTCCTGTCATGAAGAAACACAAGCCGAATTCAAAAAAAAATATATTCATAAGCCCGTTAAAAAAGGAAAATGTACTGAATGTCATGATGTACACAGCTCAAACAATAAAAACTTTATACTTGAACAGTCTCCTGCTCTATGTTTTACCTGTCATGAAGATTTCGAAAAAGCAGAGGAAACAGCAATAAGCATACATAAACCATCTTTTGATGGTAAATCTTGTATGATTTGCCATACACCTCATGCCTCAAACCAAAAAAGATTATTAGTTGAAAATAGTAAACAGTTATGTTTAAATTGCCACAATAAGACTATTACTGAAAATGATCGTGAAATTGCAAACATCGGTAAACAGTTAGATGAAAGTAGCCATATACACAAAGCTCTAAAAAAACGATGTACTTCATGTCATAATGCTCACTTTTCAAATAAAAACAAACAATTATTAAAAGAAACATATCCTCTAGGAAATTACGCCAAAGGTTTGGAAGATAATTACACCCTTTGTTTCAATTGTCACGATACTGACCTACTAAATTTAAAGAACACCACCACCGCTACTGAATTTAGAGATGGAGATCGTAATTTACACTTTCTTCATTTAAATAAGGATAAAGGAAGAACTTGCACAAATTGTCATGATGTTCATTCTGCAAACAACACCAAATTAATTGCAAAAACTAGAAAATTTGGACGTTGGAGTATGCCTTTAAAATTTAGTGAAAATGAAAATGGAGGTACATGTACTGGCTGCCATAAAGCATTAACATATAAAAGATAATTTACAACAAAACACTTAATTGAGTTATTATATTAAATATCTAATTTTAGAGGTCAGTAGATAGTTTCATACGATTAATTTAATAAATTCTATTTGTTTGTGTCAGGTCGAGCGCAGTCGAGACCTATTTATGTGTGATATAGTTCTCGACTGCGCTCGAACAGACAAATTATTTTGCATTACACTTTTTATATTCAGTGTTTTACCATTTCAAATTTAGATGTAGTTATCTACTGACCTCTATCTAATTTAATCCTTTCATCTAATGAAATTCATAATTCAAGAGTTAAAAATTATAAATACTATTACTTATATGCTTATATTATTATTTTGCAACACAATTAATGGTCAAGGCCTTAAACAAAGCCACCATGATTTAGTGGGGCTTCTTGGAGTGGAAATGAATATTGTAAACCGTGCCATACGCCCCATAATGCTAATACAGAAATTCTAAAATCTCCTTTATGGAATCATCAATTAACAAATGCTATATTTGAAATGTACTCAAGCCCAACTATAGATGGTGTATCTGAGCAACCCGCAGGAAATACAAAACTTTGTCTTTCCTGTCATGATGGAACTGTTGCCATAGATAGCCATAGTGGAAATACAAATGGAACAATATTTACAAATTTTGGAAATTTAACATCTGATTTAAAAAATGATCATCCTATTTCTATAACCTACGATACGGCTCTCGCTTTGGCTGATGGAGGATTGTATGACCCAAGTACAACACTTTCAGGACTTGGAGGTACAATTGAAGATGATTTATTAGAAAATAATAAATTAGAATGTACCTCGTGCCACGATGTACATATTTCAAGAAATACTCAAGGGTGTTCTGGATGTCATAATATGCATGGGAGTAATGGTATTGTGACTAAAACTCTATCGCTGTGGAAATCTAATGACGGTAGTGCTCTATGTTTCACCTGTCATAAAAAGTAAACTTAATTCTATTCAAAAATATTTCATAAAAAAGAGGTGCTTTTTATTAAAATTAGCACCTCTTTTTTTCTAGAATAGTTTTTCAAGTGTTTAAAACATTTAATCAATCAATACAGCATTTTCAATAATTAATTTATAGAAATAACCATAACCAAAATCTTTATCTAATGAAACTAAGCCTTCTAAAGTAACTATATCACCCACATTCACATTCGCATTTGATGTTATTGTAATATCAAAATTATCATTATTAGCTGTTCCATCTTGTAGGTGTATCCAATTTTTACTCATAACTTGAGAATTAAATTTGATTACTTTACCCCTAATTTTAACTCTTTTACCTTGATAATATTTTTTATTTTTAAATAGTTCGGAGATTGTAACACCTCCTTCAATGGGCTTTATATTAATTGGTAATTCATTTTCTAAATTAATTTCTTTTTCTTTTGTTACTTTAGTATGTTTAAACGATATGTTATCTTTACCTGTAGGGTTTTTGCTAATTGCCCCCAAAAAAATAACTGATTTAAAAGTTCTATTTAATTCTTTACTTTCAAAATTTGGCATTTCCATACCTCCTTTGTAAAAATAAATATCTCCCTTGTTTGCATTAACCGTTGGAACAGCTAACCATTTAACATCATTATTTTCTTTTACACGTAAATAAGTATAAGAATTTACCTGAAGTACTTCAACAACTTCAACTTTATGCACCGTAGATTTAGATTGCTGGCTATAACTATTTACAAAAAAAGTTATTATTAAAACTAAGGTCAAAAATATTTTTAATCCTCTCATCTTTCTATTTTAAACTATTTATTCTACCAATACGGCATTCTCTACAATTAATTCATAAAAGTAGCCATAACCAAAATCTTTATTTAAGGAAACTTTCCCTTCTATAACAATAACATCACCTACATTGCCCTGTGCATCTGTAACCAAGGTTAGATCAAATTTCCCATTGTATTCTGTTCCATCTTGAATATGAATCCAATTTTTATTCATAATTGCTGGGTTAAATTTTGTGACTTTACCTTTAACTTTTACAATTTTACCCTCGTATTGTTTCGCATTTTTATACAATTGTTCTATTGTAACTGATCCAGTAATAGGCTTAATTTTAACCGCTTTCTTTTCTAACTTCGGTTTTGATTTTGGTGATAGATTTATTGTATTAGTATCTATTGTATTAGTATTAACACTATTTAGAATTGTACTTACATTTGGGTCTGTGCTTACTCCTTCAACAAAATAAATTGTTGGAAATGTTCTCTTCAATTCCCTACTCTCAAAATTAGGCATTTCCATACCATTTTTAAAATAATAAGTTTTACCTACTTCAGCTTGAAATGAAGGTACAGCAAGCCATTTTTCTTTTCCGTCTTCTAATGCTCGTATGTACGTATAATCCTTTACTTGTAGTACTTCTTGAGCTACCACCTCATGAACACCAGATTTATTTTTCTCCGATTCTTTTTTGTCTGTTTTACATGCTGATAACAAAACAATAGATACTATTAAACTTATATAAAATTTCATGTTATTTATTTTTAAATTTCTATTAAATACTGGGTAAATTTATACAAAAAAAAGATTTAAAATCGTGATAATTGTCAATATAAATGAAGAGTTTAAATGTTACTTTTGTTACATTACTGTTAAATTTAACAAATAAATTAAAATCCATGAAAAAACTAATAGCCCTTATAATCTCATCAAGAACAACACTTGTTCTATTAATTATTTTCACTATTGCAATTGCTAGTGCAACATTTATTGAAGATAAATACGATACAATAACTGCAAAATTACTTGTTTACAATGCTAAATGGTTCGAGTTTTTATTATTACTGTTAGTTATAAATTTTATTGGAAGTATAAAAAGATATCATCTATTAAGCAAAGGTAAATTACCCGGGTTTTTATTCCACGTTGCTTTTATTGTAATAATTATAGGAGCTGGTGTTACTAGATATATTGGATTTGAAGGAAGTATGCACATACGCCAAGGAGAATCATCAAATTTTATTTATACTTCAGAAACTTTTTTAACTATAAAAACTACAGATAACAATCAAAATTATTCTACTGTTGAGCCACTAGTTTTGAGTGAATTTATAAAAAATTCATTTGATATTAATATGGACATTAAAGGAAAAGGGCAAGTTGAAGTTAAATATAAAAATTATATAAAAAATGCACAGGAAATCTATGAAGAAACCGATGGAGAAGGAATTAACCTTATCGAATTAACATTAACTGTTCAAGGGCATAAAGATGTTGTACTTATAAAGGATGGAGAATTTAAAGAAACTCATGGGTTTGTTATTTCTTTTAACAATAATGAAATAGAAGATGCTTTAAAAATAATTAATGATAACAATAGGTTATTTCTCAGTTATCCAGAAGCAATAAAAATAACTAAAATGCCAGAAATGTTAGTTACTGAAATCTCCAAAGATTCTATTGGAGAGCTTAAAGCAAAACAATTATACGAACCAGAAGACTCTGGTATTAACTTAATTTTAACTAAACATTATAGAAATGCAAAAGTTCGTTATATAGCAGGTGATTCCGAAAATGACGGGCCTGATGCATTATTAGTAAACGTATCTTTTAATGGAAAAAGCAAAGACGTTACCATATTAGGTGGCCAAGGATACGTTGATAATTACCAAAAAGTTACGCTAGATGGTTTAAACTTACAAATGAGTTATGGCATAAAAACGTTAAAATTACCTTTTTATCTTCACTTGAATAAATTTATTTTAGAAAGGTATGCTGGCTCTGACAGCCCTTCCTCATACGCAAGTGAAGTAACTTTAATTGATAAAAATAAAGGCTTCTCTGAAAATTATAGAATTTACATGAATCACGTATTAAATTATGATGGATTTAGGTTTTTTCAATCATCCTATGATCAAGACGAAAAAGGAACTATTTTATCTGTAAATCATGATTTTTATGGTACTTGGATTTCCTATTTTGGCTATTTTTTACTAACACTTGGATTTATATTAACCCTTCTTAATAAAAATTCAAGATATAGAGATCTTATTCATAAAATTAAAAATAAACGTAAAAAAAGAAAAAAAATAGCTTCTCTACTCATTTTTGCTTTTTTATTAGTAACTTCTTCATATTCGCAGGAGACTTCAAACCATATTCATGAGGCAAACCCTAATCCTGTAAGCGTACAACATGCTGAAAAATTTGGTCGTCTTATTGTACAAACCTATGAGGGACGGTTTAAACCTGTTAACACTTTAGCTTACGACGTTTTACATAAAATCTCAAGAAAAGATAAGTTTGATGTGCCTAAATATGGAAAAATGAATGCCATGCAGGTATTTATTGATTTACCTGTAAATGCTGAGTTTTGGAAACAACAAAAAATAATTTATGTAAGAGAAAAATCAGTAATGGGTATTATTGGTGCAGAAGGGAAAAGAGCTTCTTTTAATAACTTCTTTAATGAAGATGGATCATATAAACTTAAAAATGTTGCTGAAACTGCCTTTCGAAATTCACCTTCAGAACAAAATACTTTTGATAAAGAAATTATTAAAGTAAATGAACGTGTAGAAATTTTTATGATGGCGTTTCAAGGAAATTTATTAAAAATATTTCCATTACAAAATTCAGTTAATAATAAATGGATTCATTGGAATGACCCTCTTGCTACCAAGCCTCTCAAAGGTGCAATAAAAGCATTAAATCAAGATTTAAATTTGAAGGAACTCAACTATAAAAATTTAATGATGCTTTATTTAACCGATGTGTTTAATGCAACAAGATCTGGTGATTACTCAAGACCCAATAGAATACTAGGCTACTTTAAAAACATTCAAAAACAAAGTAGTGCTGGAGACTTGTTACCATCTGAATCTAAAATAACCACGGAAATTAGTTATAATAAGTCAAAAATATTTATCAATTTAAAAAACATATATGCCTTATTAAGTGTTGTCTTACTGGTTCTCGCTTTTATAGATAATTTAAAGTCTAAGAAAAGTAAAATATTAACTACAACATTGAATGTATTTATTGGAATTTTAGCCATTGCATTTATATACCACACTTATGGAATGGGCCTAAGATGGTACCTATCTGGTCATGCTCCTTGGAGCAATGGATATGAAGCATTAATTTTAATTGCTTGGGGTAGTTTATTAGCCGGATTTAGTTTTGTACGTTATTCTAAAATTACACTGGCTGCAACAGCTTTATTAGCTTTTTTCACCCTAATGACTGCCAGCCACAGTAGTTACGACCCTCAATTAACAAATTTACAACCTGTACTTAAATCATATTGGCTAATCATTCATGTTGCCACCCTCACCATTAGTTATGGGTTTTTAGGTTTAGGCTTTATTTTAGGGTTGATGAACTTAATATTATACCTTATTAAGAATGTTAAAAATTATAAAAAAATTGACTTAATAATTGCCGAATTAACACATATCAATGAAATGAATTTGACAGTTGGACTTTTTTTAGCAACAGTTGGAACTTTTCTTGGGGGTATTTGGGCAAATGAATCTTGGGGAAGATATTGGGGCTGGGATGCTAAAGAAACCTGGGCTTTAGTTATTGTTCTAACTTATTCTATTGTACTACATTTTAGATTGGTTCCTAAAATGAAAAGCTTATATATTTTTAATGTAGGTGCAGTTGTGAGTTTTGCTAGTGTACTTATGACATTTTTTGGTGTAAACTATTACCTTTCTAAAGGAATGCATAGTTATGCTAGTGGGGAAACACCTATATTTCCGATATGGGCTTGGATACTAATTTTTTCGTTGCTAGTTTTAATAATTGCAGCAGGAATAAAGGAAAAATTATTCAAAAAATCAATAAATGCCTAACTATAAAAAACGAGGCTGTCTAAAAAGTGTCATTCTAAATGTAAATAAAGAATCTCCTTGAAATTAAACACTTATATATCAAGATGTTGAGATTTTTCACTTTGTTCAAAATGACAAGTATAATTGCTTTTCAGATAGCCTCGTTTTTTTAACTAGAATTAAAAAAATTAATCTTTTTTACATTAAACTTAAAATATTTTAAATCGTCATTGAAAAAATTCTAGTCTCTGGTTTATTTTCAATCAACCTAAGGTCAAAAGCCATACATATATTCCGTACAAACATTCTTCCCTTTTCATTTACAAACACTTTGTTTTCGGTAACCTCAACCAAACCATCATCTATAATTGGTTTTAAACGATTAACAATTTCATTTTTCACTTTCGCTTCTAATCCTATCTTCCATTCAGTCTCTAAATTACACATTAGGTTTAATATGTGTTTTCTAATAATTAAATCTTTCTCTGTTAATAAATGACCTTTAAAAATAGGGATAATTCCTTGATTTACTTTTTCCGTATAATTCTCTATTGTTTTTTCATTTTGAGCAAAAGCATACCATGAATCACTTATTGATGACATTCCTAAACCAATCATCAATTCCGTTTTACCAGCAGTGTACCCCATGAAATTACGATGTAACTTTCTGCTTTCCATCGCCTTATGTAGTGAGTCTGATGGCAATGCAAAATGATCCATTCCAATTTCAACATAACCATTGTCAAAAAATAATTGCTTGCCCAATTCATATAAATAACGCTTTTCATTATCTTTTGGTAAGTCATTTTCATCAAAACCACGTTGCCCAACACCTTTAATCCATGGCACATGAGCATAACTGTAATATGCTATTCTATCTGGCTTTAGTGCAATTGTATTTTTAATGGTGTTTCTAATACTTTCTTCAGTTTGAAATGGCAATCCAAAAATTAAATCGTGACTGATAGATTCATAACCTATTTTACGAGATAAGTCATTCACCTTTTTTACTTGTTCAAAACTTTGAAGTCTATGTATGGCTTTTTGAACGATAGGATCATAATCTTGGATACCAAAACTATTTCTTCTTGAGCCTAAATCATACAATGTTTGTAGTTGTTTTTCAGAAGTTAGATTTGGATGAGCCTCATAACTAAAATCAAATTCTGTAAACTTATCGGCCCTTTTAAAAACCCCATCAATAAGTTTTTTTAAATTTTCTGAAGAAAAATAGGTAGGTGTACCTCCTCCTAAGTGAATTTCTCTAATTTTTGGTCTTTCTTCCAATAAATCACAATATAAATCCCATTCTTTTAAAACAGTTTCAATGTATGGTTGTTCTACTTCATGACGCTTGGTAATTTTCTTATGACATGCACAAAATGTACATAAACTCTCACAAAATGGAAGGTGAATATACAGGCTTATCCCTTCTGTCTCATTACTTTCATCGAAAGATTTTTTCACTGTTTTTTTCCAATCTTCTAATGCAATTCCTTCCTTATCCCAAAAAGGTACAGTTGGATAACTTGTATATCTTGGCCCCGGTATATTGTATTTTTGAATTAAGCTAGTAGTATTCATTTTTATTGGTTGTATTCCTTAACGGCATCAATAAATGCCTTTGCATTTTCTAAAGGCACATGGGGTAAAATACCATGTCCTAAATTTACAATATATTTATCTTTTCCAAAATCATCTATCATTTCTTTAACCATTTGTTTAATCACTTTTGGAGGTGATAATAAACGTACTGGATCAAAATTACCTTGTAAAGTGATTTTATTCCCGGTTAATTTACGTGCCATTTGTGGAGTAATTGTCCAATCAACACCTAAAGCAGCAGCATTTGATTTAGACATTTCTTCTAATGCAAACCAACAGCCTTTTCCAAATGCTATTACTGGAGCATCATCTTTTAATGCTTCGATGATTTGATTGATATATTTCCAAGAAAATTCTTGATAATCTACTGGAGATAACATTCCTCCCCAAGAATCAAATAGTTGAACAACATCTACGCCTGCTTTTACTTTTTCTTTTAAATAAGCAATGGTTGTATCGGTTATTTTTTGCAATAAACGGTGTGCTGCTATTGGCTGTGTAAAACAAAATTCTTTTGCCTTATCAAAGGTTTTTGAACCTTGTCCCTGCACACAATAACATAAGATTGTCCAAGGAGAACCCGCAAACCCAATTAGTGGCACCTCATTATCCAACATTTGCTTTGTTACTTTAATGGCATCCATCACATATTTCAATTCAACCGTTACATCAGGAACAATAACATTATCTACATCTTTTTGAGAACGAATAGGGTTTGGTAGCCAAGGACCTATTCCTTCCTTCATTTGAACTTCAATATTCATGGCTTGTGGAATCACCAAAATATCAGAAAATAATATTGCAGCATCCATTCCAAATCTTCGAATTGGTTGTACTGTTATTTCTGAAGCTAATTCAGGAGTTCTACAACGTGTAAAAAAATCATACTTCTCACGAATAGCTATAAATTCTGGCAAGTATCTTCCTGCTTGACGCATCATCCATACTGGAGGTCGCTCAACCGTTTCACCTTTTAAGGCTCTTAAAAATAAATCGTTTTTTATTTTTGACATCTTATTTTTTAAATTTTTTAGCAACTGCTTTCATTGCAATTTGTATTGCCGATTTCACTTTATATATATCTCTTTTACTCATTGCTGTTGCCAGAAACCAAGACTCGAACTGTGATGGTGGTAAAAACACGCCATTTTCAATCATTTTCCAAAAAAATGTTTTAAACTTTTTAACATCACTCGTCTGAGCCGATTTAAAGTCAACAACTTTTTCTTTTGTAAAAAAAGGATTAATCATAGATCCAAATCTATTTACCTGAAGGTCAACTCCGTTTTCATTAGCTGCATCTAATAAAACACGCTCTAAAAAAGCAGCAGTTTTCTCAAAATCTTCGTAAGGATTTCTCTTTTTTAACTCTTTCAATGTCGCTATACCACAAGACATGGCTATTGGGTTACCCGATAAAGTTCCTGCCTGATACATCTCTCCTAAAGGTGAAACCATTTCCATAATTTCATTCCTTGCTCCATAAGCACCAACAGGAAAACCTCCTCCTACAACTTTACCTAAACATGTTATGTCTGCCTCTATACCTAACAATTCTTGGGCGCCTCCAAATTTTGAACGAAAGCCTGTCATTACCTCATCGGCAATTAACAAAACGCCACTTGCTTTAGTTAACTCTCTTAACTCTTCAATAAACTCTTGAGTTGGCAAAACAACCCCCATATTTCCAGCAATTGGCTCAAAAATTACTGCTGCAATATCTTTGTTTTCAGCCAAATGACGTTCTACACTGTCAATATTATTAAATTCAGCTATTAATGTATTTTTAACGGCATCTTCAGGCACACCTTTACTTCCAGGTATACTTAATGTTGCTAAACCAGAACCCGCAGCAACCAATAAAGCATCTGAATGACCATGATAACAACCAGCAAATTTTATAATTTTATTTTTTCCTGTAAATGCTCTTGCCAAACGAATTGCACTTAAAACAGCTTCAGTTCCAGAATTTACAAAACGAACTTTATCCATTCCCGGAAAAGCATCACAAACCATTCCTGCTAAAATAATTTCGCCTCTGGTTGAAGCTCCAAAAGAGTAGCCTTTTTTTAAGTATTTTTTGATTGTTTTTTCAACAACACTATTTCTATGACCTAAAATCATTGGCCCATACGATAAAACCATATCTACGTATTCATTCCCATCAACATCAATAATTTTACTACCCTTTGCCCTGTCAATAAACAAGGGTACTCCTCCAACCGATTTAAATGCTCTTACAGGTGAATTTACAGCACCTACCAAGTGCTTTTTTCCTTTGGTATATAATTCTATCGATTTTTCTAATTTCATTTTTTTATTTTTGGTGATTGAGCGGAGCCGAGATTAACTTCTATAACAATAATCACTTCGACTCCGCTCAGTGATCAACTTTAAACAAACTCTATAAGCTACTATTATTTCAACAATAATTTAGCAGCTTCTTTGGCAAAATAGGTAATAATAATATCTGCTCCAGCTCTTTTCATAGATAATAAGCTTTCCATCATTACACGTTCACCATCAATCCATCCTTTTTCTGCGGCTGCTTTTATCATTGCATACTCACCACTTACATTATAGCAGGCTATTGGTTTATCAAAATTATTTTTTAAATCTCTTATAATATCTAAGTATGATAAGGCTGGTTTTACCATTAATATATCTGCTCCTTCTTGATCGTCAAAAGTTGCTTCACGCATACCTTCATCTCTATTTGAAGGATCCATTTGGTAGGTTCTTCTGTCTCCAAATGTTGGAGCTGAATCTGCTGCATCTCTAAATGGGCCATAAAAAGCTGAAGAATATTTTACAGCATAAGACATTATAGGAAGATTTGAAAAACCGGTATTATCCAAAGCCTCACGAATACTTTCAATCATTCCATCCATCATTCCTGAAGGCGCCACCATATCAACACCTGCTTTTGCATGGGAAATTACTTGTTTTGCTATATTAACTAGAGTAGCATCATTATCAACATCATTATCGTGAATTATACCACAATGCCCATGGCTTGTATATTCACAAAAACAAACATCTGTAATAACATATAAACCTGGGTAATTTTTCTTAATAAATCGAACGGCTTGCTGCATTATACCATCGTCATTCCAAGTTTCAGAGCCAATTTCATCTTTTTTAGCTGGGATTCCAAAAAGTAATACTGCCGGAATATCTAGAGCTACAACTTCATCTAATTCTTTAGAAATTCTGTCTAACGAAAAACGTTTAATTCCTGGCATAGAGACTATTTCAGTTTCAATACCAACTCCTTCCTCTATAAATAAAGGATAAATTAAATCGTCTATTGTAAGTTTGTTTTCTCTTACTAAACGACGAATATTTTCTGTTTTACGAAGACGTCTTGTTCTATTCATAATTTTATTTATTTCATTTTATTACATTCCAACTAAGCTTTCATTAAATATAATAGGAATATTTTTATTGAAAATATTCATTAACAGACTTAAGTAAACTTTCAACTGATGGAATTTTTGCAACCACTACTTTTTCGAAATGTTTTTTTGCATACGAAGCTGTTGTATCTCCAATACAAAATGCTACACTTTTATTTGATGTATTCTTTTTTAAATAGCTTTCAATTCCTGTTGGGCTATAAAAAAGAATCCCATCGTATTTATCTTCTACTTTTCTAGGTGTTAATTGCGTTTGATAACACTCTATTTCATGTAGAGTTATATTACTCCCAGATAAAATAGTTGGCAACTCCGTTCTTCTTTTATTACCACAAAAATAAGTTATTTCTTTTTCTTCTACATTTTTCACTAAATAGTTTGCTAGTTTCTCTGCCGAATTTTCAACATGGGTTACTTTCCCTATTTTTCTTTCAATTAGCCGTTTTGTCCTTTTACCTACACAATAAATATTTTTAAAATTTAATTCTGTTGGTATAAAGCTATCCAATAAAGCATCAACAGCATTTTGACTTGTAATTATTACATTTTCAATGGTTTTTTTAACAATAACAGATTTTAACCTATTGCTTCTAGTGACAATAAAGTCACTCATAGAAACTCCTATTTTAGGCGATAAACTTTTTTGTTGATTAAGAGACAAGTTTTTGGTAGAATACACATTAATGTCCTTATCTATAACAATAATTTTGCGCATTAATTTTTTACCTCCTCTTTCCAATATATAATTAGCAGCATATTCTCCTAAATCAGTTGCGTTATCTACCTCAACTTCTTTATAAAATTCAATTTTATTTTTTCCATCTGGACTAAATAAAACGCCTTTAAACTTTATAACATCATCCCAAATCATAGCTAAAGCGCCAATTGGAGCTGTACAACCTCCTTCTAAAACTTCTAAAAATTTACGTTCAATTTTAACACAAATGGCTGTTTTTTCATCATTTAATTCACTGCAAATCTCAAGTAACTCTTCATCTTTTGCTAAAGTTGAAATCATAACTGCTCCTTGTGCAGGTGCAGGTATCATCCAATCTAATTTAATATGTTTCTCATTTGAAGGTAGTAGCTTAAGCCTTTTCAATCCGGCCATTGCAAAAATAGCTCCATCCCAATTATTATCTTCTAATTTTTGCAAACGTGTATTTACGTTTCCTCTCAAACCTGTAATGGTATGATTTGGATATCTATACAACCATTGCGCTTTTCTTCGTAAACTTCCTGTAGCAATTATTGCCGATTTTTTTGTGAAAAAATTTTCATCTTCCTTTAAAATCAATACATCATTAAAATCCCCTCTTTTTAAAACTGCAGCCTGTACTATCCCCTCTGGTAATTTTGTTGGAACATCTTTAAAAGAATTTACAGAAATATCTATTTTTTCATTCAAAAGGGCTATATCCAAATTTTTAGTAAACACACCTGTTATTCCTAACTCATACAGTGGTTTATCTAAAACTTTATCTCCAATAGAATCTATTTTTACTATTTCTATGGTATGCCCTAAATGTTCTAATTGTTTTGCTACTGTATTTGCTTGCCATAGTGCTAATTGACTCGAGCGAGTCCCAATTCTAATCGTTCTCATTTAAACTTAGTTCATTAATATGAAACATTTTACTTATAACACTAATACTTTGATCAACAGAAGTTTCTTCGTCTTTCAAATGCTTAACAAATTGCGTTGTTATTTTTTGAATAATTCTTGATGTAATCATTTCTGCTTGTTCCACATTAAAGTTTTTAACTTTTTTTGTATGAAAATCAATTTCATCATGCTGAATAGCCTGAAGAGATTCTTTTAAAGCATTAACTGCTGGTACAAATTTACGAAGTGATATCCAACTGTTAAATTCTTCTTTATATTTTTCAATTATTTGTTCTGCAATAGGAATTTCACTTTTGCGAGTTTCAATTGTTTTATGTGTAATCTTTGATAGCTCATCAACATTAACTAGGGTAATCTCTGGGTTTTCTTTTACTGAAACTTCTACATTTTCAGGCATTGACAAATCTAATATTACTAATTGCTTCCCTTCTTTTAAATGTTTTTTTGTTATTGTAGGAATATCAGACCCTGTAGATACAATTAGAATGTCCGTTTTATGAATTTGCTCACTTAATTCACTATAATTTGCAATCTCAATTTCAGGATACAATTTAGCATATTCAACTGCCTTTTCTAGGGTTCTATTTATAAGTGTAATATGATTATTAGAGGTGTATTCAATTAAATTTTTGAAGGTGTTTTTACCTATTTTACCCAAACCATAGATAAGGATATTTTTAGTATTATAATTCGCTACATTATCAATAATGTATTGAATTGCAGCATAGGCAACTGAAGTTGTTCCTGAACTTAATTTAGTATTATTTTTTACATCTTTGCTGGCTTGCAAAATTAAATTCATCAACCGCTCTAAATAAGCATTTATAGTGCCTATTTTTTTTGCTAATTTAAAAGCTTCTTTTAACTGGCCTACTATTTCATAATCACCTAAAATTTGACTATCTAATCCTGTTCCAATATTGAACAAATGTTTTACAGCGTCTTTATTTTTATAAACATTTGAAACCTTAATAAATTCTTCAACATTACCTTTTGAATATTTTATTAAAAGACTAATTAACTCGAACGGATGTTTTGCAAAGCCTGTTATCTCTGTTCTATTACACGTAGACAATACAAAAATGCCATCAATACCCTTTTCTTTTGCATCTTCTAATAATAATTTTTGATTCTCTTTTGTAATACTAAATTCGCCGCGAACTTTTACATCTGCTTTTTTATAACTTAACCCTACGTTGTATAATTTTGTAGGCATGTTTTCATGACTCATAATAAAATGTTGTTACCAATAAGTATCGACAAAAGTACAACTATATTTAGAGACATAATATCGACAAAAGTACTTTTATTGTCGCCATAAGTTTGTATTGTGTATTTTAAACAATTGTAAATCTAAATAATTTCTAAAAACTCAAATAAACTTACACTGTATAAAGGATTAATTAATATGACAAATATCATTAATTATTAATAATCTTTTATGTATTAACTTTTATTCATTACTTTTACACAGACAACAAATGCTCTTTTTTAACAAAAACAACCTATGGAGACAAGTTTAAACAATTACAAAAACATCGACAAAAGTACACACTGTATTTTCAATGAAGAAGAAACCTTTAAGGTGTTAAAATTCAATAACTTATCTTTATCTAACGATTTGTTTACGATACAATTAAAGAATAATTACATTCAATTATTTTTCTGCAACAACAAAACATGTAGAATAGCTTTTAACTTAGAACACTGCGCTATAAATTTAGACTCAGGTAATTCAAGTATGGTATACTTTAAAGACAATGAAATGAATGTTTTTTTTAATTTACCTCCTGACTCTGAATTAATTGTAATTTTAATTTCTATCGAATATTTCCATTCTTTATTTTCAATTGAAGGAAATTTTCTTTTTAACTTTAGTAGCTTTAAAACTGGAAATCCAATTATAGAACCAAAAAAAATAAGTTCTGTTATTAAATTAATTTTAAGTCAGCTAACCCTTAAACAATCACCTGAATTACTTAAATTAATTTATATAAAAGGAAAAGTATTTGAACTGTTAAGTTATTATTTCTCCTCAACTTCTGAAAGTGAAAACGAATCTTGTCCGTATATTGCCAATGAAGAAACTGCCAGTAAAATTAAACACGCTAAACAACTTATTATTAAGAAAATGAATAACCCTCCTTCTCTACCTCAATTAGCAAAGGAAGTTGGTTTAAATATTAAAAAGTTAAAAACTGAATTTAAGGAGTTTTATGGAGTTCCTGTATTTACTTTTTTACTTAATTACAAAATGGAATTAGCAAAAAAATTATTACTAGAAAGACAATTGAACGTTAATGAAATAGCTTTATATTTGGGCTATAGTACATCAAGTCATTTTATTGCTGCTTTTAAAAGAAAATTTGAAATCACACCTAAACAATTTGCAAAATCATAAATATTAATGAAAGGAGTTTTACTAGTAAATTTAGGATCACCAAATAGTACATCAGTTAAAGATGTGAAAAAATATTTAGGTGAATTTTTAATGGATAAACGCGTGATTGATTTGCCTTATATTTCACGCTTCCTATTGGTTAAAGGCATCATTTTAAACACACGTCCAAAAAAATCTGCTGAAGCCTATAAAAAAATTTGGTGGAAAGAAGGATCTCCTTTAATAGTACTTTCTGAAAGGTTACTAAAAAAAGTACAGCAAGAAACTGATTTACCTGTTGAATTAGCCATGCGTTACGGAAATCCATCTATAAAAAATGGTATTGAAAAATTAGCAAATCAAGGTATTACGGAGATTTTATTAATTCCTCTATATCCTCAATTTGCTATGGCAACAACTGAAACAATTGTTGTTTTAGCAAATAAAATTGTTGAAAAACATTTTTCTCATATAAAACTAACTCATCTTCCTGCCTTTTACAATAATGAAAGTTACATTAAAGTTTTAAGTAACAGTATAAAAAAGGAACTTGATATTCTACAACCTGAACACTTACTTTTTTCTTACCATGGGGTTCCTGAAAGACATATTAAAAAATCAGATATCACAAAATCTCATTGTAAAATAGACAATAGTTGTTGTAATACTCCTTCTGAAGCTCACAAATTTTGTTACAGACATCAATGTTATGAAACAACAAAACTAGTTGCAAAACAGTTAAATTTAAAAGAAAACACTTTTAGCACTTCATTTCAATCTAGATTAGGACGTGACCCTTGGTTACAACCTTATACAGACCAAACTATTGATAAGTTTGCAAAAAATGGCATTAAAAATTTGGCTGTTGTTACTCCAGCATTTGTTTCTGATTGTTTGGAAACATTAGAAGAAATTGGTATAGAAGCTAAACATTCTTTCATTCAAAATGGTGGGAAACACTTTGCTACAATACCTTGTTTGAATGATAATAACCAGTGGGCGAAAACACTATCTAAATGGATAAATAATTGGAATTCTAAAAATTAATTTAATATTGAGCCTTTACTTTTAATTTCTCTTAAAAAAATAAAATAAATTATAACTATACTTGTTGCAAAACTGGTTACAAAAAAAGATGTATTTGCTCCAAATTTATACCAAATAAGTCCGGCAAAAGAACTAGCTAACATTGTAAAAATACTTTGAAATCCAGCATAAGTACCAATTGCAGTAGCAGTATCTTTTTTTGAAGTAATATTACTAATCCAAGCTTTTGAAATACCTTCTGTTGCAGACGCGTAGATGCCATATAGCAAAAACAATCCCATAATAATGTATAGATTTGTACTAAATCCCATTCCTAAATAAACAACTGCAAAAAATACAAGACCTATTATAAACATCTTTTTTAAACCAATTTTGTCAGCTATAATTCCTGCCGGAAATGCACTTAATGCATAAATTAAATTATAAAAGATATAAACACCTATAACCTGCGTATCACTTAAACCAGCTTGCTTTGCTTTTAACAACAAAAACACATCTGAACTGTTAAATAGTGTAAAAAATAAAAGCCCTATCACAACTTTTCTGTAAACTACCGGACTTTCCTTCCAATAGTTTAGAAATGAAAAAAAAGATACTGCTTTTTTTATTTTATGAAGTTTCGTTTTCTTTTCTTTGAGAAAAGAGGTTGAAATCACAGCTAAAATACCAGGAATAAACGCTATGTAAAATAGTGTTTTATAATTATTTGGATAGAAATATAAATAAAGTAATGCAAACAACGGTCCAAAAACTGCTCCTAAAGTATCCATAGATCTATGAAACCCAAATATTTTCCCTTTGGTTTTTAGCGTAGCTTCATCTGAAAGAATTGCATCTCTGGCTCCGGTTCTTATACCTTTACCAAAACGATCTAAAGTTCTTGCAAAGAAAATCCAAAGTGGATACACAAAAATAGCCATCATAGGTTTTGAAATTGCGCTAAAAGTGTAACCAATTTGAACAAAAGGGACTCTCCTAGCCGATTGATCTGACAGCTTACCAAAATAACCTTTACTTAACCCAGCAACTGCTTCAGCCAAACCTTCAAGAATTCCTATAAGTACAATTGAAAAACCAATAGATTTTAAATAAATTGGCATTACTGGATACAACATTTCACTTGCCGTATCAGTAAACAAACTAACAAGCGATAAAACCCAAACAGTACGCGAAATATATTTCATATCTTTTCTAAAATATGTTATTCCCTCGTTGACGTTGCAAAGTTATGTTATAATTTTAGTTAGATTCTATAATATACGCTATTTTTATAAAATTGAACCCGTAGCATTATTTTATCTTAATTATTGGTATTTTTGAACTTTAAATATCTTTCCTAATAAATTATGACATATTTATACATAAAATCACTTCACATCATTTTTATTACAACTTGGTTTGCCGGTTTATTCTATATTATTAGATTATTTATTTATTATAAAGAAGCTGAAGAAAAACCTGAAATAGAAAAAAATATATTATTAAAGCAATATAAGTTAATGATAAAAAGGCTTTGGTATATTATAACATGGCCTTCTGCTATTTTGGCTACAGGCTTTGCCATTTGGTTATTAATTTTACAACCTGCATGGTTACAAACTAACTGGATGCTCATTAAATTAGGGTTTGTTGCTTTACTTTTTGCCTACCACTGGACTTGTCAAATTATGTACAATCAAATTGAAAAAGGATATTTAAAATACTCTTCATTTGCCTTAAGAATTTGGAATGAAGTTGCTACAATTATTTTATTTGCTTGTGTTTTTTTAGTGATACTCAAAAATTCATTAGGTTGGATTTTTGGAGTTATTGGTATTGTTAGTGTTTCTATATTATTAATGCTAGGAATTAAATTATACAAAAATATTAGAAATAAAAATAATTGGGACAACAATTAAGCTCAAAACTTCTCAAATAACAAATTCTTAAAAACTTATTACTTTTAATATTAATTTACTACAAAAAAAGTTTAAACACCTTTCTAATCTATAATTTTTTACATATTCTATTGCTGATATAATATTCTGTTTGTCAATATATTACGTGTTATATGTATGACTTTAATCATACAAAAATTGAAAATATTTAATTAATTTTACAACACAATATAGACAATTATATAAACTAGAATTTTATGAAAAAACTTCTATTAGGCAATGAAGCTTTAGCACAAGGAGCCATTGATGCTGGGTTATCAGGTGTTTATGCGTATCCAGGAACTCCATCAACAGAAATTACAGAATACATTCAACGTTCAAAATTAGCTAAAGAACTCACTATTCATTCACAATGGTCTGTTAATGAAAAAACAGCAATGGAATCAGCTCTTGGCATGTCATACGCAGGTAAAAGAGCTATGGCTGTTATGAAACATGTTGGATTAAATGTTGCTGCTGATGTGTTTATGAATATGTCTGTTTCCGGCATTAATGGTGGCTTAGTTGTAGTAGTTGCCGATGATCCTTCTATGCATTCATCACAAAATGAACAGGATTCTCGTTTTTATGGAAAATTTGCTATGGTGCCTATGTTAGAACCTTCTAACCAACAAGAAGCTTATGATATTACAAAATATGCTTTTGATTTATCTGAAAAATATAGTTTACCTGTTTTATTGAGAATGGTAACCAGATTATCACATTCAAGAGCTGGAGTTAACGTAGGAAATAGCATAAAACAAAATAACATTCACCTACCAAAAAATGCAACTCAATTTTCATTAATCCCAATGTACGCTAGAAATAGGTACAACTATTTAGTTAATATTCAATCTGATATCCTCGAAAACTCCGAAAATAGCTATTTCAATGAATTTATTAAAGGTCCTAATACTTCTTTAGGAATTATAGCTTCTGGAATAGCTTATAACTATTTAATGGAAAATTTTGAAAGTGGTAAATGCCCTTACCCTATTCTAAAAATTTCACAATATCCAATTCCTAAAAAACCAATCAAAAAATTATTCAATACTTGTAAAAAAATATTGGTGTTAGAAGATGGTTATCCTTTTATTGAAGAAGCTATCTCCGATTTTTTAGGTGAAAATAGAAATGTTATTGGACGCTTAAGTGGAGCTATTCCTCGTGTTGGAGAGCTAAACCCAGACAATATTGCAAATGCACTGGGATTTGATATTGTAATTGACGAAAATCTTCCAAAAGTAGTATCAGGAAGACCTCCTGAATTATGTGTAGGTTGTGGCCATCGCGATTTATTTGATGCCATCAATAAATTAAAAACAGAAACAGAAAGTCAGCAAGTTTTTGGTGATATTGGCTGCTATGCCTTAGGTGCACTACCTCCTTATAACAGCATAGATGCACTTATAGAAATGGGAGCTTCTATTACAATGGCAAAAGGCGCTGCGGATGCCGGTATACATCCTTCAATTGCAATTATTGGAGATTCAACATTCACTCATTCTGGAATGACTGGCTTGTTAAACGCTGTTATTGAAAAAACACCTATAACGGTTATAATTTCAGACAATTCTGCCATTGCAATGACAGGTGCACAAGATTCCTCAGCTTCTGGAAGGCTGATTGATATTTGCAGAGGATTAGGTGTTGAAGAAAATCACTTGAAAGTAATAACTCCCCTTCATAAAAATTTAGATCAAAATATAGATTTAATTCGTGAAGAACTTAATTACAACGGTGTTTCAGTAATTATTTCTCAACGCCCATGTGTTCAATTACCAAAAGAAAAGAAAGACAAATTAAAAAAAATAAAAAACGTTTCATTAAATTAACTGTAATAAATGAAAACAAATATATTATTAGCAGGAGTTGGAGGACAAGGAATTTTAACTATTGCTGCAATTTTAGACACAGCTGCATTAGCATCTAACTTACATTTAAAACAATCTGAAGTTCACGGTATGAGTCAACGAGGTGGAGCAGTGCAGTCTCATGTTCGAATTTCAGACACTAAAATTTATTCCGATTTAATTCCACAAGGAAAAGCAGATATGATAATTTCTGTAGAACCTATGGAATTATTGCGCTATTTACCCTTCTTAAAAAAAGATGGATATTTGATAACTGATTCAAATCCTTTTTTAAATATTACTGATTATCCTGAGTTAGAAGAGTTATATACTGAAATAAAATCATACCCTAATCATATTTTAATTGATGCAAAAAAAATAGCCAAAGACTTAGGTAATTCCAAAGCTACAAACATCGTTTTATTAGGTGCTGCTTCATCAATTATTCCATTAAGTGAAGAAAGTTTAAAACAAGCAATTAAAACCCTTTTTCAGCGCAAAGGAGATCGTATTGTAACTAAAAATATAGACGCTTTTAATAAAGGAAAAGAAATAGCAACTGAAACCGTATCTTAGCAAGTATTTTTATAAATGTTACACAAAAACCTAATTAATCCAAAAAGCATTGTTGTTATTGGAGCATCAAATAATATTCAAACTCCTGGTGGAAGTGTTCTTAAAAATTTAATTGAACATAATTTTAAAGGAAAGTTGATAGCTGTTAATCCTAAAGAAACTGAGGTTCAAGGCATAAAGTGTTACCAAGAAGTTTCTCAAATTCCTAAAGTTGATTTAGCTATAATTGCTATTTCTGCAAAATTTACGTTAGAAACAACTAAAATACTAACACACACAAAAAACACGAAAGGATTTATTATTTTTTCAGCAGGTTATAGTGAAAAAGATGCGGAGGGAAAAAAATTAGAACAAGAAATAGTCAACGAAATAAATAATGCTGGAGGTACACTTTTGGGACCAAATAATATTGGTTTCATAAATCAAAATTATGTTGGAGTTTTTACAAGGCCAATACCAAAACTAAATTCAAAAGGAGTAGATTTTATTTCTGGATCTGGAGCAACTGCCGTTTTTATTATTGAAGCTGCTATGTCAACTGGTCTTACTTTTTCTAGTGTTTACTCTGTTGGTAATTCCGCTCAAATTGGTGTTGAGGAAGTGCTAGAACATTTAGATAATACTTTTGATGATATAAAAAGTTCTAAAGTAAAATTACTCTATATTGAAAGTATTGAAAACCCTAAAAAATTATTAAAACACGCATCATCTTTAATTCAAAAAGGTTGTAAAATTGCCGCTATAAAAGCAGGGAGTTCATCAGCAGGAAGTAGAGCCGCAAGTTCACATACAGGCGCTTTAGCTAATTCTGATAATGCTGTTGATGCCTTGTTTAAAAAAGCGGGTATTGTGCGTTGTTATGGTAGAAATGAATTAATTACAGTTGCCTCCATTTTTATGCTTCCTGCATTAAAAGGTAAAAACATAGCCATAATTACACATGCTGGTGGGCCTGCTGTAATGCTCACTGATACGTTGTCGAAAAACGGACTAAATGTACCCGAAATTAGTGGTAAAGATAGCGATGAGCTACTCTCTAAATTATATTTAGGCTCATCGGTATCAAATCCTATAGATTTTTTAGCAACAGGAAATGCAGAACAATTAGAAACCATTATTGATTATTGCGAAAATAAATTTTCAGGAATTGACGCAATGGTGGTTATTTTTGGTAGTCCGGGTTTATTTGAAGTATACGATGTTTATGATATACTTCATAAAAAAATGAGGACTTGTAATAAACCTATTTTTCCAGTTTTACCATCAGTTGTGAATGTAAAAAAAGAAATTGATTATTTCATTTCGAAAGGAAATGTAATGTTTCCTGATGAGGTTTTATTTGGAAATGCTTTAGCTAAAACATTGAACCCTACAAATACTGCTATTAAAGATGTAAACTCATTTACAGTTAATTTAAAAACAATTAGAAGGATTATTGAAAATTCAACCAATGGTTTTTTACCGCCTCAACAAATTAAAGAGTTATTAATTGCAGCTAAAATTCCAGTAGTAAATGAAGTTATTTGTAATTCAAAAGAAGAATGCATTTTAGCAAGTAAAAAACTTGGATTACCCGTAGTTATGAAAATTGTTGGCTCTATTCACAAAAGTGATGTTGGTGGTATTATTTTAAATATAAATTCTATTGATAAACTCTTAGATTCCTATTCTAAAATTATGAAAATTGGAAGTGCCAAAGCTGTGTTAATTCAACCTATGAAAAAAGGGATTGAATTATTTATTGGAGTTAAAAAAGAAGGCAGTTTTGGACATTTAATTCTATGTGGTTTAGGTGGAATTTTTATTGAGGTTATCAAAGATATAAGTTCATCATTGGCACCTGTTTCTATAAATGAAGCTACCGAAATGATTAAAAACTTAAAATCATATAAAATTATTAAAGGAGTTAGAAACCAAGAAGGTGTTAATCCAATTTTATTTGCCGAAATAATTACAAAGGTCTCATACCTAGTGAGTGTTGCACCAGAAATTGTTGAATTAGATTTAAATCCGTTACTAGGAAATTCGAAAGAAATTTTAGCAGTAGACGCAAGAATTAGAATTGAAAAATAGCATATTATTTAATTATTTCTACAAGCCCTCTTTTTTGAACACTTGTACTTCCAATCAAAAAATTAGTGCTTTTAGGATGTATTTTAAAAATTACATTTTCACCTTTTAAAGCTTCAAAATGTGTAATTATTTTTTTATTAGTAACAACTTCATTATCAAAAATAATAGTATCTATTTTTTTTTGTTTAATTATTGTTTTTATTTGATTGAAATTACCCATTAACTCTTCATTAATTAGTAAATACTTTTTACCCAAATAACTTTTTATCAATTTGTTTCTTCCAAGATAAAGCACGTTAAACGTTAGCTGTGATTCCTCTTTAAATTGTATAAATTTCAAATATTTTAGCAAAAACCAAAATTCAATTCCAAAACTCATTGCAAAATCATAAATACGATTCAATTTAAAATGTTTACTGTAAAATATTTTCATAGCTCTATAAAAATATCTTAAATATTTTGTATCTCTTCTAGTGCTCTCGCCTTTATAATGAATTACTTGCGTTTTAGAAAAGTAATAGTTTTGATATCCTTTTTTTAAAATTTTATAACTCAAATCTATGTCTTCGCCATACATAAAATAAGCGGTATCAAAACCATTCACCTCATTAAAAACTGTACGCTTTAACAGCATAAATGCACCAACCAAAATATCAACAACTCCAGTTTCATCTTCATTTAAATGTGTTGCATAGTATTTCCCTGTTTGTTTACTCGAAATGCCAAAAAGTTTGTTAAACGCAACTCTTGGAGTTGGTATGCCTCGTTTACTTTCTGGCAAAAAACTCCCTGATCCATCAATTAATTTAACACCTAAAATTCCTAAGTTTTGTTTTGTTTTTGCAAAGCTTAAAATTTGTGTAAAAGTATCTTCTGCTACCACAGTATCAGGATTCAAAATTAAAATAAATTCGCCCTCTGCTATTTCAACGCCTTGGTTGTTTGCCTTAGAAAATCCTAAATTTATTTTATTTTTAATAAGGTGAACTTTTGCAAATTTTTCAGATACTAATTTACAGCTTTCATCTGTTGAATTATTATCAACTACTATAATTTCAACATCTAAATTTGTAGAAGCTGCCTGAACACTTAATAAGCATTGCTCCAAAAAATATTGAACGTTATAGTTTACAATAATTACAGATAAATCCATAAACTATATAGATTTTTCAAACGGAATTCTATTTACAATACTTCTTCCTAACGTAATTTCATCAGCATATTCAAGTTCATCACCAACTGCTATACCACGTGCTATTGTTGACGTTTTAATTGCAAACTTTTCTAATTGTTTAAAAATATAAAAATTAGTTGTATCTCCTTCAATAGTAGAACTTAAAGCAAATATTACCTCTTTCACATTACCATTCTGCACTTTATCAATCAAGCTTTCTATTGTCAAATTTTGAGGCCCTACCCCTTCTATTGGTGATATTTTACCTCCTAAAACATGGTACAACCCTTTAAATTGTGCTGTATTTTCTATAGCCATTACATCTCTAACATCTTCTACAACACAAATAATTTCGGAATTTCTTGATGGATTTACGCAAATTTCACATATAGCAACATCTGAAATATTGTGGCATTTTTCACACAATTTAATTTCATCAACCAAGTTAATTAATGATTTTGATAATTGATGCGTTTGTGAAGTTGGTTGTTTTAATAAATGTAATACCAATCGCAAAGCAGTTCTTTTACCTATACCTGGCAATTGAGATACTTCATTTACAGCATTTTCTAGTAGTTTTGAAGAAAAATTCATTTCGCAAATGTACAATTAGGAAATGATATTCTCAATAATTTTAGTTTCTTTGTTATTTCAAATACATTTAACTATAAATGAAGCCTATTTATTTACTTTCTTTGGTTGCAATTTATTTTTGCATACTGCTTCTAATATCTTATTTCACGGGTAAAAATGACACTAATGAGACCTTCTTTAACGCCAATAAAAAATCTCCTTGGTATGTAGTAGCTTTTGGCATGATTGGAGGCTCTCTTTCAGGTGTAACATTTATATCAGTACCTGGTTTAGTACAAAGTTCTCAATTTAGCTATATGCAAATTGTTATTGGATATTTGTTTGGCTATTTTGTAATTGCTTATGTACTAATTCCTATATATTATAAACTGAAAATTACTTCAATTTATGAGTTTTTAAAACAACGGTTTGGTACAACTTCTCATAAAACAGGTGCTTTTTTCTTCTTTATTTCTAGAATTTTAATTGCATCATTCAGATTATTTTTGATGGTATCTGTACTACAATATTTTATATTTGATTTTTGGAATGTTCCTTTTGAAATAACCGTTATTTTTTCGGTTTTACTAATTTGGATTTACACCTCTAAAGGAGGTATTAAAACAATTGTATGGACAGATGTTTTTCAAACCTCACTAATGCTTTTTGCTGTTTTCGCAACCATTTACATCATTTTAAATAAGTTAAACTGGTCTGTATCTAATATGTTTACCTCTGAAGAATACCATAAATACAGTAAGATTTTATTTATTGATAATTTTAAAGACAAAAAATACATTTTAAAATCATTTCTGGGCGGAATGTTTATTGCAATTGCAATGACTGGTTTAGACCAGGATATGATGCAAAAAAACTTAACTTGTAAAAACACCAAAGAAGCCCAATGGAATGTTGTTTCACTTGGTTTTATACTTATAATTGTGAATTTCATATTTTTAATTTTAGGCGCTTTATTATTTATATACGCACAAAAATTTAATATTTCAATTCCTATTGTTGAAGGCAATGTTAAAACCGATTTGTTATTTCCTGAAATTGCCTTGAATAATAATTTAAGCACTCATATTGGTATTGTGTTTATTTTAGGGCTTATTGCTGCAGCCTATTCAAGTGCTGATAGCGCCTTAACTTCCTTAACAACCTCTTTTTGTATTGATTTTTTAGATATTAACAATATAGAAAAATCAAAACAAAAATATATTCGAAAAAAAACCCACGTTTTAATCTCTATTTTGTTAATTATTATAATTATTATTTTTAAATACCTTTTACAAGACAATGTTATAAGTAGCTTATTGCAAGTAGCCTCCTATACTTATGGTCCTCTTTTAGGTTTGTTTTCTTTTGGAATTTTCACAACATATGTTATTAAAGATAAATATGTTTGGATTGTAGCAGTGCTCTCTGTTATGGTAAGTTATTTTACAAATGCTTATTCTACTAATTTTTTGAATGGTTACATATTTGGATATGAACTTTTAATAATAAATGGGCTTTTAACTTTTATTGGACTGTATTTAATTAGAAAACCCAACAAATAATTTTTATTTTTGTTATATGGAGAAAGATTTAAGTAATTATCGAAAAATCTATAAAAAGAAAGAACTTTCAAAAAAAGAAGTTCCAGAAAATCCTATAGAATTATTTCAAAAATGGTTTTATGAAGTTGAAGAATTTGGAGGTAATATTGAACCAAATGCAATGACAATTGCAACAATTGATAGCGTTGGAACACCCAAAAGTAGAGTTGTACTTTTAAAAAAATATACTTGGGAAGGATTCATTTTTTACACGAACTACAATAGTGACAAAGGAAAATCTATTAAAAAAAATCCTAATGTTTGTTTATCTTTTTTTTGGAATAATTTAGAACGACAAGTAATTATTCAAGGAAAAGCTGAAAAGATTGCTGCAAATTTATCTGATGGCTATTTTGAATCTAGACCCGATGGAAGTAAATTAGGTGCTTGGGCATCAAACCAAAGTGAAGTAGTTCCTTCACGTGAATTTTTAGACAATCGTTTAGCTTCATTTGAGAAACAATTTGAACATAAAGAAATTCCAAGACCTCCACATTGGGGAGGTTATATTGTAAAGCCAAAAAGTATAGAATTTTGGCAGGGGCGCCCAAATAGAATGCACGATAGAATTAGGTACACCCTACAAGAAGATTTTAACTGGAAAATTGAACGATTAGCTCCTTAATTCTTTATATTTGAACCTCAACTAATACCAAATGAAAACACTCTATATAGTTAGACACGCAAAATCTTCTTGGGAATATGAAGGTATTAAAGATATTGACAGGCCTTTAAAAAAAAGAGGTATTAACGATGCCTATTTAATTTCAGGAGTTTTACAAAAAAAAATTGCTTGCCCCGATGTATTTATAGCTAGTTGTGCCAACAGGGCTTTACATACAGCCATGATTTTTAGCTATACCTTTAATTATCCGCTTGCAAATATTAAAATAAGTAAATCACTATATAATTTTAGCGATGGTTATTTAATTAAAACCGTAAAAGCCTTAGATGATGGTTTTGATTCTGCAATAATTTTTAGTCATGACCATGGCATAAGTGATTTTGTGAATAAATTTGGAGATAAATTGTTAAATCATGTTTCAACCTGCGGTGTAATAGGAATTAAATTTGAAACAAACCATTGGAAAAATATTAAATCTGGACAAACATTTTTAACTGAATTTCCCAAAAATTATAAATAGCATTATTTTGAAAATTGAAAAACTTGCTGGAATTGATATTGGCTCTAATGCTGTTAGACTATTAATTACAAATGTAATTACTGAGAAAGATAGTAACAAACCTAGCTTTAGAAAATCTGCTTTGGTACGTGTACCAATTCGGTTAGGGGTCGACGCTTTTATTAAAGGAAAAATTTCTGAAGAAAATAAAAATAGGCTCTTAAAAGCAATGGATGCTTTTAAATTACTAATGGAAGTTCATGGTGTAAAAAAATATTATGCTTGCGCAACTTCAGCTATGAGAGAAGCATCTAATGGAGTTGAAGTTGCCAATGAAATTTTCAAAAAAACTACTATAAAAATTAACATTATTGAAGGGAAAGAAGAAGCTGCTATTATATTTTCAACTGACATTTCAACTATTCTTGAAAAAGACAAACCGTACTTATACGTTGATGTAGGAGGTGGAAGTACTGAATTTACCCTATTTTCAAATGGTGAAATTATAAACTCAAAATCTTTTAAGATTGGGACTGTTAGGATTTTAAATTACAGTAAAAATGAAGCCAAACAGATTTGGAATGAAATTGAAATTTGGATAAAAGAAAATACTAAAAACCTAAAAAACCTTGCACTCATTGGCTCTGGGGGGAATATTAATAAAATATTTAAACTTTCAGGAAAAGCAATGGGGAAACCACTTTCGTTAATTTATATGAAAGCACACTATCACTTTTTAAAACAAATGACCTATGAACAACGTATTTCAGAATTAGGATTAAATCCTGATAGGGCTGATGTAATTTTACCTGCCACAAAAATATACTTATCAGCTATGAAATGGAGTGGTGCAACTAAAATATTTGTTCCTAAAATTGGACTTGCAGATGGAATAGTTAAAAGTTTATATTATAATAAATTATAAAATAAAAAAATCCGCTAAAAGCAGATTTTAAAAATGTTATTTATTTGTTTTTAAAACTTTATAAATTCAGCTACCAATCTACCAATAGCACCCTCAGAAAGTTTAGCTGCCTTTTGAACTTCTTCATGTGATACTGCTTCTGCTTTCCCTTCTACACCTAAATCTGTAATTACAGATATTCCAAAGCATATCATCCCTAAATGTTTTGCAGCAATAACCTCAGGTACTGTAGACATTCCTACTGCATCCGCACCTAAAATTTTAACCATTTTATATTCAGCAGGAGTTTCAAAAGTAGGCCCTTGCAATGCTAAATAAACTCCTTTTTTAATTGGAATATTTAATTTAATAGCTATTTCCTCCATTTTAGCAATCATTTGTTTACTATATGGCTCATGCATATCAACAAATCTAGGTCCAAAACGTTCATCATTTTCACCATGCAAAGGGTGCGTTGGCATAAAATTTATATGATCTGTAATTAGCATTATATCTCCAACCTTAAAATCTGGATTTACACCTCCAGAAGCATTTGAAACAATTAAATTTTCTATTCCTAAAAACTTCATTACACGTACCGGAAAAATAGTTTGTTCAATACGCCATCCTTCATAATAATGAAATCTACCTCGCATAGCAACAACTTTTTTACTTCCAATACTACCAAAAATTAATTCACCGGAATGACCTGCAACTGTTGATACTGGAAAATTTGGTATTTCACTATAAGGTATACTAATTTCAATGTTAATTTTTTCTACTAAATTTCCTAATCCTGTACCTAATATAATACCATAATCTGGTTTTGTAACTCCTTTCTCTTGAAGGAATTTAACCGTCTCCTGAACTTTATTCCACATAATTCTTTATTATTTTATCAAAATCTATACTTCCATTCACAAATTTTGTTTTTATTTCTATAAAAACCAAATTTCGCAATTCGGCAAAGATACGAACATAATCTTTCTCTGTTGTTAAAATTATTTTTTTATTTGACTGAATTGCATGAAACATCTCATTTATAACTTCAATATCTTTATTTTTAAAATGATAATGATCTGGGTATTTCAAATGCTTAAATTTAATTTTTTTACTCCCTAAATAATCTATTAAAGGTGTTGGATTTGCAATTCCTGTTATTAACAGCAATTCAACATTTTTTAATTCATCCAAGTTAAACGTAGAAAAACCTTTTAATTTATTATTATATTCAATAGTTGTGAAAAATAGTGTTTGTTGGTTGGTTGGATTTAACTTTTTAGTAATATTTAACTGTTCTTTTTTTGATATATCACTAGGACATTTTGTTACCATAATAATTTGAGCTCTTTTTGCTCCATTGATTTTTTCTCGTAAATTCCCTGTTGGTAACAACATATCATCTACATACAGATTATTATATGAAGTCAATAAAATATTCAAACCTGCTTTTACCTTTCTATGCTGAAATGCATCATCTAATAAAATAATATCTGGTGGGTTTTCTAGTTCCTCTAAAAGATGTATTCCATTTGTTCTATTTACATCAACAGCAACAATTATATCCTCAAATTTTTTATAATATTGGTAAGGTTCATCTCCAATTATTTCAGCTGTAGTATTTTTATCTGCAATAATAAATCCTTTACTTTTTCTTTTATAGCCTCTACTTAAAACAGCTATCTTATATTCATTTTTTAATAATCTAATTAAATATTCTATTTGAGGCGTTTTACCTGTTCCTCCAACACTTAAATTTCCAACTACAATTACTGGAGTTTTAAATGCTGTAGACTTAAATATATGTTTATTGTATAAAAAATTACGGAAACTTGTAATTATACCATACAATACAGAAAGTGGATATGCTATTTGTCGTAAAAAATTCACTAAAAGCGAAAATACAAAACAAATTATTAAATTTCTATTTAAATACTTTAACTTTACTCTGTTAAATTTACCTTTGCTTTAAGAATACCTTATTTTATGATAAAAATTAAAGACATAACAACTTCTATTGAAGAAATTGCTCCACTAAATTATGCTGAAAGCTTTGATAATGTTGGCTTATTAGTTGGTGATTATAGTACCGAAGTAACGGGAGTATTGGTTACACTTGACACATTAGAGAATGTAGTTGATGAAGCTATTGTAAACAATTGTAATTTAATTGTAAGTTTTCATCCTATTATTTTTTCAGGATTAAAAAAATTAACTGGATCAAATTATGTAGAAAGAGTTGTAATAAAGGCCATTAAAAATAACATTGCTATTTATTCAATGCATACTGCCTTAGACAATTCTTTTCAAGGCGTAAATGCTAAAATTTGTGAAGTTTTAGGCCTGCAAAATAAAAAAATCTTAATTCCTCAAAAACATACTATAAAAAAATTAACTACATACGTTCCTATCAAAAATGCTGAAGAAGTAAGGTTGGCTCTTTTCAAAGAAGGAGCTGGCAGTATTGGAAATTATGACAATTGTAGCTTTAATACTGACGGTTATGGAACTTACAGAGGAAATGAAGATTCTAACCCTACAATTGGTTTAAAAGGAGAAACTCATATAGAAAATGAAACATTTATAAGTGTTATCTTTGAAAAACACAAAGAACAACAAATTTTAAATACACTTTTTAAAGTGCATCCTTATGAAGAAGTTGCCTATGATATTGTTTCCTTAGACAATTTGCATCAAGAAATAGGCATAGGAATGATAGGCGAATTACCCATAGAAAAAAGTGAGATTGAATTTTTTAAATTCCTCAAAAAAACAATGAATGCACAAGGTATTAGACACTCTAAATTAATTGGTAAACCTATTAAGAGAGTTGCCGTATTAGGTGGTTCAGGTAGTTTTGCTATTAAAAATGCAATTCACAAAAAAGCTGATGTATATATTACTGCTGATATTAAATATCATGAATTTTACAAAGCCGAAAACAAACTTGTTATTGCAGATATTGGACATTATGAAAGCGAACAGTTCACAAAAAATCTTTTAGTTGATATACTTACAAAAAAATTTCCTAATTTTGCAATCATTTTATCACGAAAAAACACAAATCCAATTTATTACTTATAATATGGCTAAAAAGAAAGAAGTTACTGTTGAAGAAAAATTAAGAGCTCTTTACGACTTACAATTAATTGATTCAAGAGTTGATGAAATTAAAAATGTAAGAGGTGAACTCCCATTAGAAATTGAAGATTTAGAAGATGCAATTGTGGGTTTAAATAAAAGACTTACAAATTTAAATGAAGATGTAACAAACTTAAAAAGTGAAATTTCTAATAAAAAATCTGTAATTGAAGAGGCTAAATCTTTACTTAAAAAATACGCCGAACAACAAAAAAATGTACGTAATAACAGAGAGTTTAATTCAATAAGTAAGGAGACTGAATATCAAGAACTTGAAATTGAGTTAGCTGAAAAACGAATTAAAGAATATAAAGCTAAGGTTGAGCAAAAAAAAGAAGTAATTACTGCCACGAAAGAAAATATAGCAAAACAAGAAGAATTATTGAAACATAAGTCGGATGAATTAAACGACATTATGGGAGATACTATTAAAGAAGAAGAAATACTACTTAAAAAATCTAAAGAATACTCTAAACTAATTGACGATCACTTATTAAAAGCTTACAATAGAATTAGATCAAGTGTAAAAAATGGTTTAGCAGTAGTATCTATTGAGAGAGGCGCTTCCGGAGGTTCTTTTTTTACAATACCTCCTCAAAGACAAGTTGAAATTGCTAGTCGTAAAAAAATTATTACTGATGAGCATAGTGGTAGAATTTTGGTTGATGGGGCTTTGGCTGAAGAAGAAAAAGAAAAAATTAATAAATTATTGAAATAATAATTTATCTCATTCTATAAAAAGGCTGTCTGAAAAGGCAGTCTTTTTTATTTTTTAGTTACTTGTATAAAATATACTAGAGGAAACAATTGTTTATTTTCTTTTAAAACATATATGTCTTCTTCTCTTCATTTCATTTTAAGAAAACTATTATAGGTGATTTTTTAAATAAATTTAAAAAAATTATTCTATTTATTACCTATATAAAACTATTTAATTCTCAAAAAATAGCAGCATTAACCCAAACCACACAACAGGGATTAGCTCAACCCAAAAGCTCGTGTAATACCTTGTTTTTTTTGGAGATGAAAACCTTAAAAACAAAGCAGTTATCATTGAAATCAACAGTATGATAAGAATATCTAAATAAGAATCTTCTTTTTTTAAAAATTCTAAACCAATAAACACAATTAATAAAACATACCCTATCACTTTTGAAGTAACTATTCCAAAAATTTGAGGTATTGTTTTTAGCGCTGCTGAATCCACTTTCGCATCTCTAATATCAAAAGGAAGTAATATTACTATCACAAATAAAATACGTTGAATAAATTCTAAATAAACATTGAAATTAAAAGTATACT
This sequence comes from Lutibacter profundi, assembly GCF_001543325.1. Classification (NCBI taxonomy): domain Bacteria; kingdom Pseudomonadati; phylum Bacteroidota; class Flavobacteriia; order Flavobacteriales; family Flavobacteriaceae; genus Lutibacter; species Lutibacter profundi. Next base: position 2,819,862 of record NZ_CP013355.1, on the reverse strand, counting down.
TAGCTTCATACAATGGAAAAAGAACTACAATTCCCGCCCAGGCAATTGCAATACTAAATATTTTAATAAAAGGGAAATTTCTAAAGGAAATTTCTAGTTTCCCTACCTTAAATAACGGTATTACATAAAAAAAAGTCATAAGAGCAAATGGCGCAAGTACTATTAGTGATTTCAAATTAAATTTGCTAAATAAAATAATATAACTCAGCCCTAAAATAGCTAAAATGCTTACTACTAATAATTCTTTTTGATGACTAAAAAACCAATCTCTAAACCAATTTAGTCGGCTATTTTTTATTTCATAAAAACGTATAAAATTATAAGATACTATAATGGAAAGTGCAACAAATATTGGCACTAAATTATCACTAATTCCAAATTTAACGAGGGTAATTTTGGTTAAAAAAAATCCAGCTAAAGAAACATGAATATTACTAAAAATATAGAAATCAATTATTTTTTTTAACAAATTCATTTCACAAATGTAGTTATTTGAACATATACTTATTTTATGGTTAACAAAATATTAGAATTCAATAATAAATATGCCAATTTAATTATGGAATTTTCAGTAATTTTGAACTCACTAATATATTTATACAAATTACATAGATGAAAACAGATTCTTTTGTTTTAAGACACATAGGCCCTCAAAAAAATGAGGTGAAGGAAATGGTAAAAACCATTGGAGTAAATTCAATAGATGATTTAATTAATAAAACAATTCCTACCAATATTCGATTAACTAACGATTTAAATTTACCAAAACCATTTAGTGAATTTGAGTATATAACACATATTCAAAAACTTTCTAATAAAAATAAGTTATTTAAAAATTACATTGGTTTAGGTTATCACCCAACTATTTTACCTGGAGTAATACAGCGTAATATTCTTGAAAACCCAGGATGGTATACTTCATACACCCCATACCAAGCTGAAATTTCACAAGGCAGATTAGAAGCCTTATTAAATTACCAAACAATGGTAATGGAACTTACAGGAATGGAATTAGCAAATGCTTCCTTATTAGATGAAGGTACAGCAGCAGCTGAAGCTATGTTAATGTTATTCAATTCAAGAACAAGAGCCCAAAAAAAAGAAAATGCAACTAAATTTTTTGTTTCTAATGAAGTTTTACCACAAACCATTGATGTTTTAAAAACAAGAGCTTATCCACTTGGTATTGAATTAGTTTTTGGTAACCACCAAAATTTCGAATTCACATCAGTTGTATTTGGAGTACTTATTCAATATCCTTCTAAAAATGGTCAAATATATGATTATTCTACTTTTATTAACAAAGCAAAAGTTGTTGATGCAAAAATAGCTGTAGCTGCAGATTTATTAAGTCTAACAATATTAACCCCTCCAGGAGAATGGGGTGCTGATGTTGTAATAGGCACTACTCAACGATTTGGTATCCCAATGGGTTACGGCGGGCCTCATGCTGGTTATTTTGCTACTAAAGAAGCTTACAAACGTGCAATACCTGGAAGAATTATTGGTGTTTCACATGATAAAGATGGTAATCGTGCTTTACGTATGGCTTTACAAACTCGTGAGCAGCATATAAAACGAGAAAAAGCAACTTCAAACATTTGCACTGCACAGGTATTATTGGCTGTAATGGCTGGTATGTACGGCGTTTATCATGGCTCAAAGGGATTAATTTATATTGCAAGTAAAATTCAGAAATTAACTACCACCTTAAACGAAGGATTAAAACAATTAAATATAAAACAATTAAATACTGCCTTTTTTGATACTTTAACGATTGAAGTTTCTAATACTGTAAAACTTAAAGAAATAGCAGAAAAAAAAGAAATTAACTTTTTCTATCCTTCACCTAATTTGGTGAGTATCTCAATCAATGAAACCTCTAATTTAGAAGACATTCATGAAATTATTTCCGTTTTAGCAGAAGCAGAAGATAAAAAATATATAGGTTCAAATTCAATAGCTGAAAATTCTATTCCTAAAAATTTAACAAGGCAATCTCCTTTTATGGAAAATGACACTTTCAAAAAGTACCATTCAGAAACTGAGATGATGCGCTACATTAAAAGACTAGAGCTAAAAGATTTATCATTAACACACTCTATGATTTCTTTGGGCTCTTGCACCATGAAATTAAACGCAGCAACCGAAATGCTTCCGTTGAGTTGGCCAAATTGGGGTAATATGCATCCTTTTGTACCAATTGAGCAAGCGCAAGGATACCAAGAAGTTATTACAGATTTGGAAACCTATCTCAATGAAATTACTGGCTTTGCAGCTACATCATTACAACCAAACTCTGGTGCACAAGGAGAATACGCTGGTTTAACGGTTATCAAAGCTTTTCATGAATCAAAAGGAAATAAACATAGAAATATTTGTTTAATACCTTCCTCAGCTCATGGAACAAACCCCGCTTCTGCTGTAATGGCAGGGTTTAAAGTTGTTGTAACAAAATCAACAGAGAAAGGAAATATTGACGTAGATGATTTACGTGAAAAAGCAGAATTATATAAAGATAGTTTAGGCGCTTTAATGGTAACATACCCTTCAACTCATGGAGTTTTTGAAAGTTCAATAAAAGAAATTACTAAAATTATTCATGAATTTGGCGGGCAAGTTTATATGGATGGCGCAAATATGAATGCTCAAGTAGGCTTAACCAATCCTGCTAGTATTGGCGCAGATGTTTGCCATCTAAACCTACATAAAACATTTGCTATTCCCCATGGTGGTGGCGGACCAGGTGTTGGTCCTATTTGTGTAGCCAAACATTTGGTTCCTTTTTTACCATCCAACCCAATAATACCTACTGGAGGAGAAAAAGCTACAACTGCAATTTCATCTGCTCCTTGGGGGTCTGCATTGGTATTACTAATATCTTATAGCTACATTAGAATGTTGGGTGCAAACGGCTTAAAACAATCAACCAAGTACGCTATTTTAAATGCTAACTATATTAAAGCACGATTAGAAAAACATTACAAAATTTTATATACAGGTGAAAATGGATTTGCCGCTCATGAAATGATTGTTGATTTTAGGGAATTTAAAGAGAAAGGAGCTGATGTGACAGACGTTTCTAAAAGATTAATGGACTTTGGATATCATGCACCAACAGTTTCATTCCCTGTGCATGGAACACTTATGATTGAACCAACAGAAAGTGAAAATAAAAATGAATTGGATCGTTTTTGCGATGCATTAATTGCTATCAAAAGTGAAATAAATGAAATGAAAAGTGGAGACACAAACTCAGTACTAAAAAATGCGCCACATACGCAAGAGATGCTTACTTCAAATGAATGGAACTACCCATACACAAGACAAAAGGCTGCTTTTCCACTCCCTTACTTAAAAGAAAACAAATTTTGGCCTTCAGTCAGAAGAATTGATGATGCTTTTGGAGATAGAAATTTAGTATGTTCCTGCAACCCTATTGAAGATTATTTATAAGTAAAATAAAAAATAGCTTTTAAAATTGAAAAGTCTCGAGATAAATCTCGAGACTTTTCTTTTCTAATTATGCAATTAAATAAAAGTAATAATATTTGTCGTCCCCACAACGGTAGTATAATATTATTGTAATTCTTTTACAAATAACAACAACCAGAAAACTATCAGGTATAAGCAATTAAAGCAATTGTCGTCCCCACAACGGTAGTATAGCTTTAACCTTTAGCATTATAACTGAATAGATTTTCAATTTTTTTATTTATAGGCTTACTTTTCTAAAATAATATTTTCTAAAATAAACCAACTATTTTAATATATTTATGATAATTAAATTAATAAAACATATAAAGTTATTAATAATAATTTAATTTTCAGCATTTAGCACTACGAAAACATTGTAGTAAAAAAAATACTAGTTATTTTTATTCTAAAATTCAAAACAGTACTTTTGCAATTCTACAAATCTTATATTATATAATAGATGAAAAAAATTACGAAAGAAACCTATATTAATTGGTACAAAGATATGCTCTTCTGGAGAAAATTTGAAGACAAATTAGCAGCTCTTTATATTCAACAAAAAATTAGAGGATTTCTACATTTATATAATGGGCAAGAAGCTGTATTAGCAGGTGCGTTACACGCTATGAAAAAGAACGATAAAATGATTACCGCATATCGTAACCACGTACAGCCTATTGGTTTAGGAGTTGACCCCAAACGAATTATGGCAGAATTACTAGGGAAAGATACTGGTACTTCTCATGGTATGGGTGGCTCTATGCATATTTTTTCACCTGAACATAATTTTTATGGTGGTCATGGAATTGTAGGAGGTCAAATACCATTAGGAGCTGGATTAGCTTTTGCTGATAAATATTTTGAACGAGATGGTGTAACACTTACCTATTTTGGTGACGGAGCTGCTCGTCAAGGTTCTTTACACGAAACTTTCAATATGGCAATTAACTGGAAATTACCAGTAGTTTTCATCTGTGAAAATAATGGCTATGCTATGGGGACTTCTGTTGAACGCACAGCAAATCATGAAGATATTTGGAAATTAGGTTTAGGATATGAAATGCCCTGTGGGCCTGTTGATGGAATGAATCCTGTGAAAGTTGCTGAAGCTATGGAAGAAGCAATTGAACGTGCTAGAAGAGGTGATGGACCAACGTTATTAGATATAAAAACATATCGCTATAGAGGTCATTCAATGAGTGATGCTCAAAAATACAGGACTAAAGATGAAGTTGATGAATATCGTAAAATTGATCCAATAACACAGGTTTTAGATGTTATCAAGAAGAAAAAATATGCATCTGAAAATGAAATAAAAGAATGGGATAAAGAGGTTAAAGAGAAGGTGGCTGAATGCCAAAAATTTGCAGAAGAATCTCCATACCCAGATAAGCAATTAATGTACGATATTGTATACGAGCAAGAAGATTATCCTTTTTTAAAACATAGATAAATGGCTGAAATTATAACAATGCCCCGATTAAGTGATACAATGACTGAAGGAGTTGTTGCTCAATGGTTAAAAAAAGTTGGTGACAAAGTTTCAGAAGGCGACATTCTAGCTGAAATTGAAACAGATAAAGCCACCATGGAATTTGAATCTTTCAATGAAGGTACACTTTTATACATTGGTTTAAATGAAGGTGAAACTGCACCAGTAGACTCTTTATTAGCCATTATAGGTGAGGAAGGTGAAGATATTAATAAAATAATTGAAGATTTTAAAGTTAAAACTTCTGAACAAGAAAGTACACCTGTAAAAGAAGAACAGCCAAAACCTGAAATTAACACACCTAAGAAAGAGGTTTCTATTAGCACTCAGCCAACTCATAATGAGGAAATTAGTGATTCTGGAAGAATTATTGCTTCACCACTGGCAAAAAAAATGGCCAAAGAAAAAGGAATTAATTTAAATTCAATTACTGGATCTGGTGAAAATGGTAGAGTTATAAAACGTGATATTGAGAACTACGTTCCTACTGTAACAACTGCTACAAGTAATTTGCCAATTGCAGGTGAAGAAAGTTTTGAAGAAAGCACTAATTCGCAAATGCGTAAAACTATTGCTAGAAGATTGGCCGAATCAAAATTTACGGCTCCTCACTATTATTTAATGATTGATATTGATATGGATAACGCTATAGCTTCTAGAAAAGCTATAAACGAACTCCCTGACACCAAAGTATCATTCAATGATATTATAGTAAAAGCAAGTGCAATGGCATTAAAAAAACACCCTAAAGTAAATTCCCAGTGGTTTGATGATAGAACTCGTGTTAATCACTATGTTAATATTGGTGTTGCTGTTGCTGTTGAAGATGGATTAGTTGTACCTGTGATTCCTTTTACTGATCAAAAAAGTATGACTCAAATTGGAAATGAAGTGAAAGATATGGCTCTAAGAGCTAAAACAAAAAAATTGACTCCTGCAGAAATGGAAGGAAGCACATTTACAGTTTCTAATTTAGGTATGTTTGGTATTTCAGAATTTACCTCCATTATAAACCAGCCAAATTCTGCTATTTTATCAGTTGGTGCAATTATTCAAAAACCCGTTGTTAAAAATGGAGAGATTGTTGTTGGAAACACTATGAAAGTAACATTAGCTTGCGACCACAGAACAGTTGATGGCGCAACTGGATCTGCATTTTTACAAACCTTAAAGCAATTTATTGAAAATCCGGTTACTATGTTAGCATAAACATAGTTTATAGTATAATTTAAAGCCCGTTGTTAACAATGGGCTTTTTTATTGTAACATTTCTATATTTTCAAAACAATTACCACAACTCCTATTCTACAATAAAATTTCAAATCTATTGCATAAAAAAACTCCACAATTAATTGTAGAGTTTTTAAATATTATTACCTAAATAACTATTTTTTAAACTTAGCGTATTTAGTTTTGAACTTATCAATACGTCCTGCAGTATCTATTAACTTAGTTTTGCCTGTGTAAAAAGGATGTGAAGTTCTTGAAATCTCTAATTTGACTAAAGGGTATTCAACACCATCTACTTCAAGCGTTTCTTTAGTGTTTACTGTTGAACGAGTTAAAAACACATCTTCGTTTGACATATCTTTAAATGCTACCATTCTATAATTCTCTGGATGTATACCTTTTCTCATTGTAAACTCGTTTTAATGCTATTTTTATTTTTAAGACTGCAAATTTAACTATATTTTTGAAACTTCAAACAAATATTTTAGTTTATTTACATAAAAATTCATAAAATACAATTTTAAAATTATGTTATATAAGTCATTTTTTAGTTTATTCATATTTACATTCCTTCTATCATGCAAAAGTGAGTATAAATTTGTTTTAAATACTCCTAAAAAAATTCAATCAAGTCAAGAACTAACAATTTCTATCTCTGAAAAAGGGAGTAAGCCAATTGATTCGGTTCAATTTTCAATAGATTCAAAAAAAATACAGAGCAGTAAAAATACTGTTTCTTTAAAAGTAAATAATTACAAACTTGGAAAACACACTATAACTGCCATTATTTTTTATGAAAATAAAACTAAAAAAATTAGTAAACCTATTTATTTTATGGCAGATACAGCGCCAGAAATTTACACCTACAAAATTATAAACACCTATCCACATGATAAAAGCGCCTATACCCAGGGCTTAGCCTTTCACAATGGCTTTTTATATGAAGGAACAGGTAGAAAAGGAAGTTCTTCCATTCGGAAGGTTGCCTTAAAAACTGGAGAGGTTTTACAACAATACGATTTAAGCCGAGAATATTTTGGTGAGGGAATTACCATTTTCAAAAATAAACTATATCAATTAACTTGGCAATCAGGCATTGGTTTTATTTACAATTTAGAAACGTTTAAAAAAGAAAAAGATTTTAAATATACTAAGAGCCTTGAAGGCTGGGGATTGACAAATAATAACAAACAATTAATAAAAACTGATGGCACAGAACGTATTTGGTTTCTAAATCCTGACACGCTTCTTGAAGAAAATTATATTGAAGCATATACCAATAAACAAAAGGTTGAAAAATTAAACGAGTTAGAGTACATAAATGGTAAAATTTATGCAAACAGATGGCAATTAAATTCAATATTAATTATTAATCCTTCAACAGGAAAAGTTGAAGGAGTTGTTAATTTAAATAGTTTAAAAGCTAAAATACAACAAGAACAAACATTAGATGATAGTGATGAAGTATTAAATGGTATTGCTTTTGACAAGAAAAATAATCGCATTTTTATTACTGGAAAACACTGGAGTAAATTATATGAAGTTGAATTTATAAAAAAATAATCTTCATTAAATTATTTTTACATTTACAAAAACAACCTTAATGCGTTATTATTTAACTTTTCTTCTTATAATTACATTGGTATTTTTTTCTTCATGTAGAAAAGATTTTTCAACAAGTTTGAGTACTGGAAACCTCCAATTTTCAAAAGATACTGTTTATTTAGATACTATATTCTCCAATATTGGCTCTAGCACTTACAATTTAAAAGTGTACAATAAAAGCAATAAGGCAATTTCAATTCCTTCTGTTCAATTAGGCAAAGGTGAAAATTCTTTATATCGTTTAAATGTTGATGGTACTCCTGGGAAAACATTTGAAAATATCGAAATTTTAGCTAATGACAGTCTTTATATATTTATTGAAACTACGATAGATTACAACTTAGTTACTGATCCTATTTATACGGATGAAATTATTTTTGATACCGAAGATAATTCACAAAAAATTCAGCTAATTACATTGGTTAAAGACGCGTATTTCTTATACCCTTCAAAAGATTTAAATGGACTTATTGAAACCATTAATATTGGTATTGATGCTACTGGAGAAGAAGTAACTGTAAATGGGTTTTACTTAAATGAGAACACTACTTTCACCAATGAAAAGCCGTATGTTATTTATGGATATTGTGCAATTCCTGAAGGCAAAACATTAACTATTGAAGCTGGTACAAATATTCACTTTCACTCAAACTCAGGATTAATTATCAACAAAAATGCCACCTTAATTATTGAGGGAGAACTTAACAATGAAGTATTAATTGAAGGTGATAGGCTTGAAACTAAATTTAGTGATATTCCTGGCCAATGGGGAACTATTTGGTTACGTGCAGGAAGTAAAAATCACAACATAAATTATGCAATTATTAAAAATGCTTCCGCAGGAATTATTATAGATTCTATTGGAAGTAACTCTACTCCTACGTTAACTATTAAAAATACTCAAATTTATAACAGCTCTAACTTTGGGATATTAGCACGTGAAACCAATATTAAAGGTGAAAATTTGGTGATTAATAATAGTGGACAATCATCTTTGGCCTGTATTATTGGAGGTACTTATAATTTTACACATTCATCCTTTGGTAATTTTTGGAGTTATAGCTTACGACAATACCCAACTGTTTTAATCAACAACTTTTTTACTTACACAGAAAATAATACACAAATTATTGAGACAAGAGATTTAAATGCTGCCAATTTTACCAATTGCATTATTGATGGAAATAACAATGTAGAATTAGCTTTAGACAAAGTTGAAGGAGCTAATTTTAATTATTATTTTAAAAATAATTTATTGAAATTCAATGATTTAAATAATTCCTATTCTGAAATTCCCGAATATAATTTTGAAGACACAAATTACTATCTAGACAATGTTTTGAATGGAAATCCTAACTTTAAATCTCCTGTAGACAATGATTTAATTATAGGTAAAAATTCAGATGCCAATCAAAAAGCTAACACACAAGGAACCTCACAAGTGCCAAATGATATTTTAGGCGTTTTAAGAGATATTCCTGCAGATATTGGTGCATATCAGCATATAGATTTTTAAATATCTAAAACAAGTTATCTACCGTATAAGTCTAAATATATCTTTTTATCCATTTTATACCAGTTATATTTTTTACGTTCATCTTCTCCTTCATACAAATCAAATTTATAAAAAATCAATCCTATTTTCTTAAGCACTTTGTTTGACGCAACATTTTTTGGCATTGCAACACCAATTATTCTGTTTAGTTTTAAGACTTCAAAGCCGTACTTAATAATTCCTTTTGAGGCTTCAGTTGCAATTCCTGTTCCACAATATTCTGGTAAAAACCGAAATCCAATATCTGTTTCTTTTAGTTCTGGCAAGTATTTAAGTCCGGCAAATCCTATAACTTTATTTTCTTCTTTATACACAACTGCCCATCTTCCATATCCATACTTTTTATAATCAGAAAACCATACATCTTCGATAAGCTCTTTTGCTTGATTTAAATTATTTAAAATTGCATCACCGGTATATTTTAGAACATCAACATCAGAAGCAAAATTATAAACCGCTTGCATGTCCTTTAATTCAAATTCACGTAAAATTAACCTACCTGTTTCAAAAAATACACCCACAAATACATATCACTTATTAACCAAACATCCTTTCTACTGCTTATATATCACACCATTTTTCATAACAAAAGTTACATTTTCCATAGTGTGTATATTTTTAGTTGGATCATCATCAACAGCTATAATGTCAGCTAATTTTCCTTTTTCAATAGTCCCTATATTATTTTCTTCTTTTAAAATCTTAGCATTTGTAATGGTAGCAGCTTGAATTGTTTCTATTACTGGCATTCCTGCCTCAACCATATATCCAAATTCTTTTCCATTTTTACCATGGTCATAAACACCTGCATCTGTTCCAAAAGCAATTCCAACACCTTTTTTGTAGGCTTTTCTAAAAGTATTCTGAATTTTAGGACCTATTTCAAGAGCTTTAGGCACAATAATTTCAGGATAAAATCCTTTAATTTTAGCTTTATCTGAAACCTCTTTTCCTGCAGTTATTGTTGGTACTAAATAAGCATCGTATTTAATCATTAAATCCATTGTTTCTTCACTCATTAAGGTACCGTGCTCTATTGTTTTAACACCGCCTAAAATAGCTCGTCTCATTCCTTCATCACCGTGAGCGTGAGCAGCAACATGCATTCCATAATCTTTTGCCGTCTCGGTTATAGCCTTAATTTCTTCAATTGTAAACTGAGGGTTTTGTCCATTTTTTGCAACACTTAATACACCTCCTGTGGCAGTAATTTTTATTACGTCTGCTCCGTTTTTATACCTTTGCCTTACAGCTTTTCTTGCATCTGCAGCACTATTTACAACACCTTCTTTAGGTCCTGGATCACCCATTAATTTTCTGCTAGCTCCATTTGTTGGATCTGCATGCCCTCCTGTAGTTCCAATAGCTTTTTCTGCAGAAAATATTCTTGGCCCCATAATTTTTCCTTTATTAATGGCATTACGTAAAGACACATTAACACCTGTTCCTCCTAAATCTCTAACCGTAGTAAACCCAGCCAACAAAGTAACTTCAGCATACTTAACCGAGTTAAAGGCTATATCGGCTTCATTTAACGTATAATTATCTAAGTAAATTGATGGTTTCATCTGCATTTCTATATGAACATGCATATCAATTAATCCAGGCATAACCGTTTTATTTTTTAAGTCAATAAGCTTATCTTCCTTATTTTTAGTAGGAATATAGCCCTTTTTAACATTTATAATTTTATTCCCTGAAACAACAATAGTCATTTCATTTAAAATTTTTCCTGATTTTGTATCAATTAATTTACCACAATGCAAATAGGTATTTTGTGCAAATAAAATAGTTGTTAAAAAAAAGAAGCTTAAAAAAATGATTTGATTTTTCATAATTAGATAGTGTAAATAATTTATTTTAGCCAAATATATCAAATTATTTATAAGTTTGATTTATTAAAAAAATTTAAAGATGAAAAATGTTATAATAACTGGAACTAGTAGAGGAATAGGTTTTGAGTTGGCTCAACTTTTTGCAAAAAATGGTCATAAAGTCTTGGCTTTATCTAGAAACTCTACACCTCTAGAAATACTTAATATCAAAAATATCACAACTATTTCAATTGATTTATCTAAAGAAAATGAAATAGAAAAAGTAACTGATTTTATCTCTTTAAATTGGAAAACTGTAGATATCTTAATTAATAACGCTGGCAAATTAATTCATAAACCTTTTAAAGAATTAACAACTTCCTATTTTTTAGAGATTTATAAAGTAAACATATTTAGTGTAGCCGAATTAACTCGACAATTAATTCCTTTTTTAAAAAAAGGAAGTCACGTAGTAAATATTAGTAGTATTGGTGGTGTTCAAGGTAGTTTAAAATTCTCTGGGTTGGCAGCTTACAGTTCTTCAAAGGGAGCTTTAATAACACTTACCGAGTTATTAGCTGAAGAATACAAGGAACAACAAATTTCTTTTAATGTTTTAGCTTTAGGTGCCGTACAAACTGAAATGTTAGAGGAAGCGTTTCCTGGCTATAAAGCTTCAGTTTCAGCAAATGAAATGGCTCATTATATTTTTAACTTTGCCTTGACTGGGAATAAATTTTACAATGGTAAAATATTACAAGTTTCAACTACAACACCATAATATATGATTGATACTCTTTCAAAATATATTCCAGAAGAAGCTGTTAAATTAGTGCATGAAATTCTAATAAATCACCCTATTGATATCAAAATTGTAAACAGAAGAACTACAAAACATGGTGATTTTAAAAAATTAAAGAATGGTTCTCTTCAAATTACATTGAATAAAGATTTAAATAAATATCAATTTCTACTAACACTCATTCATGAAATTGCACATTTAGTTACGTACAAACACTATAAAAGGACAAAACCTCATGGCTATGAATGGAAACAAAATTTTCAGTATTTAATGCTCCCCTTTTTACAACCAACTATTTTCCCTAACAATGTACTCCCAGTGCTAGCAAATTACCTTAAAAACCCAAAAGCAAGTACAAGTTCAGATGTAAATTTAACGTACGCTTTAAAACAGTACGATGAAATGTCAGGAAAGAATTTTATATTTGAACTACAACACGGAAGCATTTTTACATTTAATAATAAATCTTATAAAAAAGGAAATATAAGAAGAACTAGATTTGAATGTGTTGAATTAAGTAGTAATAAAACCTATTTATTCAATCAAAATGCTGAAGTAATTATTTTAAAATAACACAATGAATAAAAATTATTATGCTGTTATTATGGCCGGTGGAGTTGGATCTCGATTTTGGCCAGTAAGCACCCAACAATTACCAAAACAATTTCACGATTTATTAGGTACTGGAAATACCTTAATACAACAAACTTTTAATCGTTTTAACAATTTAATTCCTTCTGAGAATATTTTAATTGCAACCAATAAAAAATATGAAAATTTAGTAAAAGAACAACTTCCTGAAGTTTCCTCAAAACAATTATTGTTAGAGCCTGCTATGAGAAATACCGCACCTTGTATTTTGTACAGTGCTTTGAAAATTCACAGTAAAAATCCTGATGGCATTATGGTTGTTGCTCCTTCTGATCACTCCATTAGTGATGAAAAAGAATTTCTAAAAAATATACAAACCTCCTTTAATTTTTGTGATAAAAATGATACGTTGATGACTCTTGGAATTAAACCAACTTCTCCAAACACAGGGTACGGTTACATTAAATATAAACATTCAAAAAACAACATTAAAAAAGTTATTAATTTTACTGAAAAACCTAATTTAGAAAAAGCAACACAATTTATTGAAGAAGGAAACTACCTTTGGAATGCGGGTATTTTTGTTTGGAGTGTAAAAAGTATTTTAAAGGCTTTTAAAACAAACTTACCTACCATGTATACCTTACTTTCAAAAGGAAAAAATAGTTACAACACTTCCTTAGAAACTCTTTTTATAGAAGATAATTATATGCTATCTGAAAATATTTCAATTGACTTTGGAATTCTAGAAAAAGCCTCAAATGTATATGTTTTACCTGCTGAATTTGGATGGGATGATCTTGGAACTTGGGGTTCTCTCTACAGTAAATTAGACAAAGACGAACAACAGAATGCAACTATTGGCGGTAATGTAATTTTTAGAGACTCTAAAAACAATATAGTACGAACCCAATCTGGAAAACGTGTTGTAATTCAAGGGTTAAATAATTTTATTGTTGTTGAAAAAGATGATGTATTGCTTATTTGTCCAAAAAGTAAAGAGCAGGAAATAAAAGAAATTACAAAAGATGTTAAGATTAAATTTGGAGATGAATTTATTTAAATAATTAAAAATGGAAAACATTAAATCTAATAACTCCGAAAAAAAATCAGTTGTAAATAACCCTCCAACTAAAGATGAAGTTAAAGGAGCTTGGTTTACCATAAAACAATTTATTTTTGAATTGTTAGATATTAGGCTTGATACAGATAAAGATGGCACCATTGAAGATATTAAAGCTAATATCTCCATGAAAGGTCATACAGCATGGGTACTGGTTTTCTCAATTTTAATAGCATCTATAGGGTTAAATATTAGCTCTACTGCTGTTGTTATTGGTGCTATGCTTATTTCTCCTTTAATGGGGCCTATTTTAGGTATTGGTTTATCTATTGGCATTAATGACATTGATACTTTGAAGCGTTCCTTAATAAATTTAGGAGTTATGATTGGATTGAGTTTAGTAACCTCATTTCTATTCTTTTTAATTCCTATTTTTAGAGATGAAACTCCTGAAATTTTAGCAAGAACGTCACCAGATGTTAGAGATGTTTTTATAGCAATTGCCGGTGGCTTAGCTCTAATAATTGCTTTGAGTAGAAGAAATAAACAAACCAATACCATTGCGGGTGTTGCCATTGCAACTGCACTAATGCCTCCACTTTGCACAGCTGGTTACGGATTAGCAACTTGGAATTTTAATTATTTTGGAGGTGCTATGTTTTTATTTACCATTAACACCATTTTTATAGCTTTAGCTACATTTGTAATTGTTAAGTTTTTACGATTTCCAATGCTTAAATATATTAATTCAACCAAAAGAAAACGTATTGCAAGAATAGCCTCTTTTGTAGCGTTGATGGTTTTTGCTGGTAGTATTTTTTTATTTTTTAATTTATTTAAAGAAAACCAGTTCAAACGAGCTGCCCAACACTTTATTAATGATGTTAAAAAGAGTAAAATTAGCATTATTGATGAAGAAGACAAAAATATAAACTATAAAAATAGAAGTATAAAACTTGTTATTTATGGTAACAAATTATCTAAAGAGGATAAAGATTATTGGAATGCTAAACTTCCTGAATATGGCTTAAATGATACAAAATTAATTTTACAACAAGGTATGGATGATTCTGATTTGCGTAATGAAGTAAAAAACTTAAGTGATTTATATACTCATAATCAAAAAATAATTACGTCAAGAGATGAATCAATAAAAGAGAAAGAGCAGAAAATTAAATTGTTAGAAAATGAACTAACAAAATATTATGAAAATCAAATTCCGTTTCTTCAAATTAGCAAAGAAGCCCAAATTAACTATAATGGCTTATCAAATTTAAGTTATGCTAAAATGGTGAGAACAAACTTTAATACTACAGATACTATTACTGTTTTTAATGCTAAATGGTACGATTCTGTTCCAAATACCTCTCAACAGAAACTATTACTAACAAAATGGCTAAAAACACGTTTAAATCTAGATACCCTAATAGTTAAATCCGAGTAATTTAGAAAAGAAAAAAGCAAGCTAGTTCGCTTGCTTTTTTGTGGTGAGAGAAGGATTCGAACCTTCGAAGCTTGCGCAGCAGATTTACAGTCTGCCCTCGTTGGCCACTTGAGTATCTCACCAAAATTTAAAAAAACTTCTCAAATTTGAGAAGTTTTTGTAATCTGGCTGGGCTTACTTCGGCTACGCTCAGCATAAACTTCTCGCCCATAAAATTTTCATCCCAAATGTGACCTGGCTGGGGCTCGAACCCAGGACCACCTCCTTAAAAGGGAGGTGCTCTACCAACTGAGCTACCAGGTCATTCTTTTTCTTTTTAGCGGGTGCAAATATAACTGTAAATTTTACAAAAACAAACTTCTTTTCTATTTTGTTTCATTTAAATAAGCTTCTCTAACTTTCTTAAATAAATTAGATGAATACACAAAATCTACAACCGTCTCATTTTCAGTTTTAAAAATATCTTTATTAGTTCCTTCCCAAGCCTTAATACCATTTTTTAAAAAAATAATTTTTTCTCCAATCTCCATTACAGAATTCATATCATGCGAATTAATAATAGTTATCATTTGGTATTCTTTTGTAATTTCTTGAATTAAATTATCAATAACAGTAGCAGTAATTGGATCTAAACCTGAATTGGGTTCATCACAAAATAAATATTTGGGATTCATCACAATTGCTCTTGCTATAGCAACACGTTTTTGCATACCTCCAGATAACTCTGCTGGAAACTTTTTGTTTACATTTTCTAAGTTTACTCTTTTTAAAACAGCATTTACACGGTGTAACATTTCTGAAGGCTTATTATTAGTAAACATTTTTAAAGGAAACATTATATTTTCTTCAACTGTTAAAGAATCATATAGAGCTCCTCCTTGAAAAACCATGCCAATTTCCTTTCTTAATTGCCGCTGCTGTTTAATACTAAGTTCAGTATGTTTTCTTCCATCAAAACAAATTATTCCTTTTTCTGGAACAAATAAACCAAGTAAACATTTTAAAAAAACTGTTTTACCAGATCCGCTTTGCCCTATAATCATGCTTGTTTTTCCCTTTTCAAACGATGTTGAAATACCCTTCAAAACAGGAACACCATTAAATTCTTTATGTAAATCTGTTACTTCAATCATTTATCCTAAAATCATTTGAGTTAAAAAGTAGTTTAATAAAATAATAACAATGCTAGTCCAAACCACAGCTTGTGTGCTTGCTCTTCCAACTTCTAAAGATCCTCCTTTAACATAATACCCATGATACGCGGGAATTGTTGCTATTACAAAAGCAAAAACTACTGTTTTAGTTAACGCATATTTTATATAATAAGGGTCAAAATCTAATTGAATTCCATAAATATAATCTTCACTATAAAACAAATCGGTTAAAATACCTGCATAATACCCTCCAAGTATACCTAAAAACATTGCTAATAAAATGAGTAAAGGGTAAAAGAAAAGGGCAGCAATAATTTTTGGTAAAATTAAATAATTTAAAGAGTTTATCCCCATTACTTCAAGGGCGTCAATTTGTTCCGTAACTCTCATAGTTCCAATACTTGACGCTATGTAAGAGCCTACCTTTCCGGCCAAAATTATAGACATAAAAGTTGGTGCAAACTCTAAAATCATAGATCTTTTTGCTGCAAAACCTATTAAATATTTTGGTATAAAAGGGCTCTCAATATTCATAGCTGTTTGTATGGCAACAACACCGCCTACAAAAAACGAAATAAACATAATAATACCCATTGATTTTAAACCTAAATCTTCAATCTCTCTAAATAAAACCTCTCTGAATACCGACCATTTCTGAGGTTTTTTAAAAACCTGTTTTAGCATAATAAAATACTTTCCAATATGCTTTAAGTAGTTCATTTAATTTTCTTTTTGGCTAAAATATTAAATTAATACTACCTAATAATGTTTTTGTAACATAAAAATCATTTTAAATACTAAAAATAAAGTAATTTTGAAATCTATAAATTGTAACTTTTTAATATAGAAATGAAGAAACTATTTTTTTTATTATTTATCAGCTTAAGTTTAGTACAATGTATTGCTATTAAATCTACAACTACTACAACCCCAGTTAGTTCTTTATCAAATAACATCCAACAAATAAACCCAACAAAACTAGTTGTTGGTATTGTAATAGATCAAATGCGTTATGATTATTTAATCAAGTTTTATAACAAATATGGCGATGGAGGTTTTAAAAGGTTGATGAATAAAGGTTATAATTTAGAGAATGTACATTTTAATTATATTCCTACATATACTGCCGTTGGGCATACATCAATTTACACAGGTGCCACACCTGCTACCCACGGTATTATTTCAAACAATTGGTATGATAAATTTAGTAAAAAATATATTTATTGTGCTGATGATGATAGATATAGTACTGTAGGTGCAAAATCTGGAGGTAATAAATCTCCTCAAAGAATACTAACTACTACCATAACCGATGAGCTTCGATTATCTCAAAACATGAAGGGTAAAACAATTGGTATTGCTATAAAAGATAGAGCGGCCATTTTACCTGCTGGTCATACAGCAACGGCTGCTTATTGGTTTGAAGGGAATAATGAAGGTAAATTTATTACGAGTACTTTTTATATGAATGAACTTCCTAGTTGGGTAATTGCATTTAACAACTCAGGAAAAGCAAATACTTACTTAAATGAAACTTGGAATACCTATTACGATATTTCAACTTATACTGAATCATTAGCTGATAACAACCCTTATGAAGGTTTGTATAAAGGTAAAAATACGCCTACTTTTCCCTATAATTTGGCGGTGTTAAGAAAATTAAATAATAACTATGATTTGCTGAAGGCTGTGCCTCAAGGAAATGCTATTACTACTGACTTTGCAGAGGCTACTATTATTGGTGAGAACCTTGGGGAAACAAAATTTACAGACTTTTTAACTATTAGTTATTCAAGTACAGATTATGTAGGTCATTTATTTGGGCCAAACTCTATTGAACTTGAAGATACTTATATTAGATTAGATAAAGAACTTGAAAAATTATTGATTTTTTTAGATAATCAAGTTGGTGAAAATAATTACATGTTGTTTTTAACAGCTGACCATGCTGTAGTTCCTGTACCTGCATATTTAAACTCCATAAAAATACCTGGAGGCTATTTTGAGTCAAAAGAGTTTGAAAAATTTGTAAATGAAATTACTTTAAACTATTTTAATTCAGGTGAGTTGATTGAAAATATTTCAAATTATCAAATTTTCTTAAATAAAGAAAAGGTAAAATCTTTAAATTTAAATGTACACAATGTATCTCAAATTATTGCTGATGAAATAATTAATTTTGACAAAGTTTATAAAAGTGTAACAGCGCATACCCTTCAAACCACTAGCTTTACTTCTGGCATTTTAAAAACAATTCAAAATGGGTACAATCAAAAGTTGTCTGGAGATATTCTTTTTTCTTTAGAACCCTCAACTATTAAGCATTCTAAGAAAGGAACTTCTCACGGGTCTGGTTACAATTATGATACACATGTTCCTTTAATATTTTACGGAAATAGAATTCAAAAAGGAAAAACAAACAAATACTATCCAATCACAAGCATTGCTCCTACATTAGCACATTTTTTGCGTATTACTGAGCCTAGTGGAAGTACTAATGAATTAATTTATGAAATTTTAGAATAAGATAATTCCAACATTCCTTTTTAGGATAATAAAATTATTCTTTTAAAAACCGTATCAGTTCACGAAATATAGCCATAGGAATTTATTTTAAATTCAATTTATAACTATATTTTTAAGTTTACACGCTTTTTAAGGTAGTGTAAAAAAAAATTAACAAATGCTATTATTGCAATATTCTAAAGTAAAAAATTAGTATTTATATACAATGGCGTTGATATTCATACCTGCTCCTACAGAAGCTAAAATTACAATATCTCCTTTATTTATTTCCTGATTTTCTATTTGACCTCGTTTAACTAAATCAAATAATGTAGGAACTGTAGCAACAGAACTATTCCCTAAGTTATGAATACTCATAGGCATAATATCTTTAGGTAATTGCATTTTATATAGTCGATAGAAGCGTTTAACAATTGCTTCATCCATTTTCTCATTCGCTTGATGAATAAATATCTTTTTAACATCTAATATGTTA
Source organism: Lutibacter profundi (assembly GCF_001543325.1). NCBI lineage: Bacteria > Pseudomonadati > Bacteroidota > Flavobacteriia > Flavobacteriales > Flavobacteriaceae > Lutibacter > Lutibacter profundi. The sequence continues at coordinate 2,800,634 of NZ_CP013355.1, read as the reverse complement.
ACACCACTTTTATCCAGAGCTTCTTTCATTGCTAATGGGACATTATTTAAGGCGTATTCATAAATTTTACGACCATACATTTTTATATATCGCTGATTTGTATTGTTGTTTTTATCAAATGATTTCCCAAAAAACAAATAATAACATTCATCTAAAGTGTTGGTTTGTGCAGCATAGCTAAGAATACCAGAAGTTTCATTTTTATTAGTACTAGCTTCAATAACTGTGGCTCCTGCACCGTCTGAATAAATCATAGAGTCTCTGTCATGGTCATCTAAAACTCTTGACAATGTTTCAGTTCCAATTACTAAACATTTTTTTGCCATCCCAGATTTAATATACGCTTCTGCTTGTATAACTCCTTGAATCCATCCTGGACAACCAAATAATATATCGTAAGCAACACAATTAGGATTTTTAATACCTAATTTGTGTTTAACTCTTGATGCCAAACTTGGTAAAATATCACTTTGGATGGCTGTACTTTTTACATCTCCAAAATTATGTGCTAATATTATATAATCTAGCTCTTCAGGATTTATACCCGCATCTTCAATCGCTTTTTGAGCTGCAAAATAACCTAAATCTGAAGAAGTTAATTCAGGCTTTGCGTATCTTCTTTCTTCAATACCTGTGATGGCTTTAAATTTCTCAATAACCACCTCATTTTGATATCCTAAAGGAGATCCGTCTTCATTTAAAAATTGATTATTTAAAAAATCTGAGTTCTTTTTTACAATTGTTGGAATGTAACTTCCTACTCCTGTAATTACTGATTGTATTTTCATTATAAAAAATTAATATCCAAATTTAAAATCAATTACTTATTTAGTGATGAAATTTTAATTTCCATTACGGTGGCTATTGATAGTGCTCTCGACTTTGCTGCATGTGCATTATCACCTTCAAACAACTCATCAACTGTACTGTTAAACATTGACAACCAAGACTTAAAGTGCTTAGAACTAAATGGTTTTGTTTGTTGTAATTTTAAGTGTGGCTCCATGGCATTTTTACGATATTCACCGGAATAAAAAATAACATTATCCCAAAAATCAACCAACGTTTGTAAGTGACTCTCTAAGAGAATAGGGTTTGAAAAATCTTCAAAAAAATGATGCATTAAATCATCATTCATCAACTTCACATAAAATTCTTTAACCAACAAATAAATATCTTCTCTATTTTCAATATCTTTTTTCATTAATACAGCCTTATAAAAAAGTTTTATCAAAAGCAATTGGGAGTAAATCTAATAATGAATTCGTTTTAATAATTTGTCCTACTTCTCCCATAAAATAAATTTCTATTTTATCTTTTTGTTTAATTTCATATTCAGATAATGCTTGCCTACAAGCTCCGCAAGGTGCCACAGGTTCTTTAGTTACATGCGTTGATGCGCCTGCTGAAATAGCTAATTTTAAGACTTTGTGGTTTGGGAACTCAGAAGAAGCTTTCCAAATAGCAACTCGTTCTGCACACATTCCAGATGGATAAGCTGCATTTTCTTGATTATTACCTGTAACAATTGTACCATCTTCTAAAAGCAACGCTGCTCCAACTTTAAATTTTGAATATGGAGCATAAGCACTTTGTTTTGCTTCAATAGCTTTATTCATCAATTTCTTTTCCAATATTGAAAGCTCTTCAATGGTCTCAAAAACAGTAATTTGAGTTTTTATTTCAATTTTTCTCATTAAAATTTATAAGCTATTTTAGTTAATTTCAAATAATTCTCCAAAATCAAACGACAATGAAAATCGAAGCGTATTTTCTAAAGGATTATTAATATCTGATGCATTGAATAAATATGATATATCAATTTTTGAACTTTTAAAGTTAAACCCTGAACCTAATGTAAAATATTTACGAGCGCCTTTTAGGTCACTTTCATTAAAATAACCTGCCCTAATTGCAAATGAATTATCATACATATACTCAGCACCTAAAGCCCAAGTAAATTCTTTTAGTTCTTCACTAAAACCTCCTGGAGCATCACCAAACGATGAGAAAATACCGCTAAAAAAACTAACATCATCTTGTTCGTACGGTGGTGTACCATCACCTGCTATTGAAACACTTGGCGTTGGCACAAGCAACTTATTAAACTCTAAATTTACACTTACTTTATTGTAATTGTCCAAAATAAAATCAAAACCACCTCCAATTTTTAAATTTGTTGGAATAAAATTATCTTGTCCATCATCTGAATAGGATACTTTTGGCCCAATATTAGAGATGTTAAATCCTCCTCTCCAAATTCCATTAAAATTTCCATAATTACGTTCATCAGATTGAAAATAACCAGAAATATCAACTGCAAAAGTATTTACTGGTTGTACTGGTGAATTTGCAGATTCAATTCCTAAATCTGATCGAATGTAACGCATGGTAACACCCATTGCAAATGTTTCATTTAGTTTCAATGAGTATGAAGCATCTATTGAAAATTCATTTAACTTTTCAGTACCTTGTGGAAGTCCATTAATATCTGTTAAATCTATTTGACCTAAATTAAAATATTTCAAACTCGTTGCCCAAGCACTTCTATCATCTATTCTATTAGCGAATGAAAAACCACCTAAAAAAACATCATTTGTTAATTCTCGTAACCAAGGTGTATACGTAACTCCTATTGTGTATTGAGATGACATAAATGCAAATTTTGAAGCATTCCAATGTTGCGAATTAGCATCAGGTGATGTTGCTACTCCAATATCTCCCATACCTCCAGCTCTTGCATCAGGAGCTATTAATAAAAATGGGGCTGCTGTTGTTATTGTATTTTGTTCTTGTGCATTCATTTTAGAAAATGCTGTAAAAACGATAAGTATTAATACGATTATTTTTTTCATTAATTGGGTAAATTTAACTTAACAAATATCTTAATTTATTATTGAAGTATAACTAATTTTTCAACTTTTTCTGCTTTTGCATTTGAATTATTAGATTTTACTTTTAATTTATATATATAAACTCCTTTTCCTATCCTTGAACCAAAATCATCCAAACCATTCCAACTAATTGATTTTGATAAATTACCTTCAGTTTGTACTGTTTCATTAATTGTTTTTACCAATTTACCTGACACGGTAAAAATTTGTATTTGAACACTTAATGACTCATTTGGTTTATTGTGATTGAACCAAAACTCTGTGTAATTTATAAACGGATTTGGGTAATTTAAAACATTACTTAATATTAAATCACTGTCATCAACTACAAAAAACGTAAACGTAGTTTCTGATAAATTATTGTAAGTGTCCCAAACTTTTAAAGTTAAGGTATGTAAGCCTGCTGAAAGATTTCTAAATTGATAATTTACTTTCCCTTTTCTATAATCATTGAGCTCTGTTTGATAGAAATCATTTAATATAATTGGATTTGATTGGTCTTCATCTAAAATTGCTACAATGTCATGGTCAACAGCTGTAATTGAAGTATTAATACCACTTTCATCCTCAAGAACTGCAATAAATAGAGGTGACTCATTGGTATTTCCTCCATTTACAAAATTTTGGTCATTCATGTATAATTGTACTTTTGGACCATCATTATCTTCAGGAGCATTTGCATTTATACCTCCTATAGTTACATCAAAACTATAACCAGCCTTGTCTATTGATTCATTTGAAGCATAAAAACTAAGTTTTCCCTTTCCGTAGGCAATTTTTATATCTCTTGGAGCAACAAAATCAAAACTAAATTTACCATTTTCAACTTTTGACCTTCCTTTAAATATTTTACTTTCAATAGCTTCAAACTGCATTGTAATATTTCTATTGTCATTATCTAATGTACTCTTAATTATAGGTTTATCATATACTGTAACGTCTAATTCTCCATTGAAATTACTTAAGATTGCACCGCTCAAATTTGTTATATTTCCTTCAAATTTAACATAAGAAAGGGCTTTAATTGTATCTATGCTTTGGGTAATATCTATAGCATTCATTTTTGTTATTTCAATTGTTGGCTTTGGAATACTTAATTTCATCGCTGGGTCTCCAAGTGCATACACAAAATATCGTTGAGTTGTAGTAAATTGGTTTTTTACATGCATTAATGCTTCTGCAATTGTATAATTTTCGTTCTTAAAATTTAACAATGGTTTTATAAGTTGTTCATTAAAAATTTGTCCAACACTTATATAAACTTCTCTTGTTGTTGAGATTAATAATGCTGCTCCTCCATTTTCATTCCAAAGAACAAATTCCCCTGCAGTTTTCCTAAGTGGATTATCAAACCTAGAAAATTCACAAGTTACTGTAATAAATAAATTAAGTCTATAATCATTTTTCCAACTTTGAATGTCTGACACCTCTAAAATTCGTTCACTTGCCCAACCATCCTCTCCTCCGTGCCCAAAATAATCAATTAATAATGTTCCTTTTTCTATTTGATTTGTTATTTCGGTGTTTACTGTTGGATACCTATTCCCTCCAGATGAAGTTTGCTGTTTGTAGGCATCCATATATATTTTTTTTAGATTAAAAACAGGTTTATTTGCTGAAATTGTATCAGCTATTTCCTCCATCTCATTTTGTAATACTTCTTCACCTAATGCATCAACATCATCAGCCACCAAAGTTATTTGAGTGCGCCAATCTCCAAAAGATTTAGGATTGTAATAGCTTAAAATTTTATCTACTACTTTTTCTGCCTGAAGGGGTTCAGAAACAGGTATTCTCCCTGTTACAACATCTTGTCGTTCAAATAAATTCATCTCTCCTTCATTGGAGTCCATCATTCCATAAAAATCATCGGTTACAAAGGAAGTTGCTAAATTAAAGCTTGTATATGCTTCAAAAACAGGAACTATGTTATTATTCCCTCCTATTCTATCTTTATAATCATAGGATGCATCTCCAAATAAACATACATATTTAATTTTATTAGTTGTAGCATTATCGTATAAATGTTTTACAAAATCTCTTATAGCTGTTATATCTGGTGAACCTGATGAAAATTCATTATAAATTTCATGTAATGAAATTACCTGTACTTTTAAATTTGAATTTTGAATGTGATAATCTGCCAATCGTTGTGCCTGTCCTTTTAAAAAATCTTTCGTAATAATTACATAATCAATGTTATTTAAACTATGTAAGTTCTGATTTTCAATTTGGGTATCTTCAACCTTTTGAGGAACATAATAGTCTTTCTCATTTAAAACAATATATTCTTTTGGGATACCTCCTACCGCTTTAAATATAAAATTATTAGTGGTAGATTCATTTGATATTACCATGGGGTTTATTGCATCAGTAACATCCCAAACCGCATTAATGGATGAAGCATTCTCAATTAAATATTCATACACACCTGCTGTTTTATCAACATCAAAGTTCCTAAAAGAAAACTGTTTTTCATTTCCTACCAACTTTTTTTTACCTAAAATTTCTATGTAATCTAAATAGGCTTTAGCCGACGGATTCCCATTATTATTGTATGTTATTTCAATATTTACCGAATTACCTGATAATTGTATAGAACCACTATTCTTATTTGCAACGGCTTTTGTTAACCCTCCTTTTGCATAGAAACTTACATCAAACAAATTTTGATTATTTACTTTAACATTCATTTGAGATGTAAGTGATGATTCTACCACTCCTCTCACTCTAACAATTATATTTCCTGAAGAATCTATATTATTAAATGGTATTGTATAGGAGTGTATATTTTCAATATTATAACTATCTCCAAACCACTGTTGCCCTACTGCAAACAAATTTATTTCATCTTTTTCATAAAAAGTATAATCGTAAAATGTGGTAACTTGTTGATTGGCTGTATTGATGATTTTTGTTTGTTCTTCAATTCTTTTTCCTGCAGTATCTGCTATGGTAATAAAATAATAAGCCTTATCTGAAAAGATATTATATTGGTGTTCAACTTCGCTTAAATTTGCGCTATTCGTGTTTTTCCATGTATGCGGACCTTTTGCATAAAACAATATATAATCATTACTATCAAAACTGTTATCCTCTTCTCCAATAACAAGTATCGCATTTTCTTGCAGACCATCATATCTAAAATCACTATTTTTAAAGGGAAGCATTTGACCTCCATTACCATAAATTTGGATGTTTTTAGGATTTATTGATTTTACATCAATTCCTAAATTTTCCATAAATTTTTTGTCGATTTTAAAAACTCCTGTTGTGTCTACTGCAAATTTATACCAATTACCTGAAGCTAATACAGAATTTTTAACAGTTGATCTTTTAGCCTTTTTACTTTTCTTATTAGAAACCATATTATACTCAAGATCAAAAGATATTATTCTTTTTATTGTAGTACCCTCTTTTAAAAGGGGCATCATATTTAAAATTACAGTACTTTTATTTCTAGCTTTAACAATGTTAAATTTTACATCTAATGTTTTAGGGATATAATTAACACCGTATAAATTGGAATTATTAATAGGTTCATATTGTATATTTTTAATAGAAAAACTACCTATCTCTACTCCGTTTCCAATATCCCAACTCGAAGTAAAAGTAGGATTTAAATTTTCATCTATTAAGTTATTTTTAACTAAACTAACTTTAATTCTAAGTTCTTTATTAATGGTAAAATCAACATTATCAATCCAGTTTAACTGAAATTGTTTAATTTTAGTTTGTTGAGCTAATAACAAATTACCAACAATAATAAATAAAAGTATTAAATTCCGTTTTAAATAATTCATTAAATAACCTTGAGTTTTTGCTGTTATTTTTTATATAATACAACATTACATATAATAAAGAACAAAAACAATCGTTACAAAAACATAATAAGATATTTTATTAAAATTATTTCTTGTGAAAAAATTTATTTAATGTAAATTGCGAGACATTAAAACCCTAATTAAGTAAAAATGACTATAAAAAATTTATTTAATGTAACACGTTTTTTAACATTGGTGTTTGCAACAATATTATTTGCGAGCTGCCACAACAGAACATACGACAACAAATCTTCATTAACTGGCTGGTCATCAAAAGATAAAGCTGCTGGAGGTTTTTCTTCTAACAAAAATTTCAAAGGACAACAAGCTCCTCCAGGAATGGTTTTAATTGAAGGAGGATCTTTTACTATGGGACATGTACAAGATGATGTGTTATTTGATTGGAATACTACCCCTGTAAAGCAACAAGTTCGTTCATTTTACTTAGATGAAACAGAAGTGACAAATTCTGAATATTTATTTTATTTACAATGGATGGAAAAAGTTTTCCCTCCAAATGATTTAAACTATAAAGATATTTATTTATCTGCTGTACCTGATACACTTGTTTGGAGAAATGTTTTAGGTTTTAATGAGCTACTAACTGAAAATTACTTAAGACACCCTGCATACGCAGACTACCCTGTTGTTGGTGTAAGTTGGGTACAGGCAAACCAATATTGCAAATGGAGAACCGATAGAGTTAATGAAAAAATATTAATGGATAAAGGTGTTTTAAATCCCTTATTTAGAAGTGATTCACTTGAAGTTATAGGGCAAAACAATTTTAATACTGATACATATCTATCTAACCCTAATTTACTTTTTAATGGAGACTCTACTATTTACAGAAAAGGGTTACCTTCAAATGCAAAAAGAAAAAAAGGAGCACCTAAACCTTCAAGAGGTTCATTTACAGGAAGACATGTGAAAATATCTGACGGTATTTTAACTTCTAAATTTAGATTACCTACAGAAGCTGAATGGGAATATGCAGCAAAAGCTATTGTAGAAAACAGAGAGTACAACAACATTAGAGGTAGAAAAAAATATGCTTGGAATGGAAAATATACTCGAAATAAGTCTAAAAAGTTTAGAGGTGATCAATTAGCTAACTTTAAACAAGGCAAAGGTGATTATAGTGGTATTCCTGGATGGAGTAGTGACGGAGCTGATATTACAATTCAGGTAAGATCTTATAACCCAAATGCTTTTGGCCTTTATGATATGTCTGGAAATGTAGCTGAATGGGTTGCCGATGTTTACAGACCTATAATAGATAATGATGCCAATGATTTTAACTATTTCAGAGGTAATATTTTTACTAAAAAAATGATTGATGCAGATGGTAGAGTTGTTATGGTAGATGATGCTTCAGTTGAATATGACACATTAGATAACGGAAAAATAGTTCCAAAGGCCTTACCTGGAAGCATAAAATACATTCCTGTTTCTAAGCGTGACGCTTATATGAGAAATAATTATGATAAAGCCTACAATGTAGATGCAAGAGATGGTGATTTAGCTTCAACAAAACTTTATGATAAAGATGAAGATGAGTTAGAGACAAAGCCACGCATGTATAATTCACCTGTTAAACCTAGAGTTATTGGGGAGAGTGGTTTTATACAACAACAATATGACACTAAAAAAAGAAACACGTTAATTAGTGACAAATCACGTGTTTACAAAGGAGGCTCTTGGAGAGATAGAGAATATTGGTTAGATCCTTCTCAACGAAGATATTTACCAGAATATATGGCTACAAATTATATTGGTTTCAGATGTGCTACAGATAGATTGGGTCCTATGACATATAAAAGAAGAAAACCAACTACAACAAAAATTAGATATTAAAAATATTTAAAATAAAATATAAACCTCACTGTAAATTCAGTGAGGTTTTTTTATATTTAGACAATGAATATAGAACAATTATATAGCTTATATACTGAAAATTACAAAGTAGATACTGATACTCGAAAAATTCGAAAAGGAAGTTTATTTTTTGCTTTAAAAGGCGAAAACTTTAATGGAAATAAATTTGTTAATGAAGCTCTAAAAAATGGTGCCCGTTATGTAATTATTGATGAAGAAAAATATCAGAAATCTCAAAATACCATTCTAGTAAAAAACGTATTGATTACACTTCAAAATTTAGCTAATTTTCATAGAAAACAATTAAATATTCCAATAATTTCTTTAACTGGCAGCAATGGAAAAACCACAACCAAAGAACTAGTAAAGGCTGTATTGAGTAAAAAATACAAAACAATAGCCACAGAAGGTAATCTAAACAACCATATTGGAGTACCTCTAACTCTTCTGTCTATGCTTCCAAATACTGATATAGGTATTGTTGAAATGGGTGCAAACCATTTAAATGAAATAGATTTTTTATGCCAAATTGCACAACCTAATTTTGGTTATATCACAAATTTTGGAAAAGCACATTTAGAAGGTTTTGGTAGTGTAGAAGGGGTAATTAAAGGTAAATCTGAACTTTATAATTTTATAAAAAAAACACAAGGATTTGCTTTTGTAAATAAGGATGATGAAATTCAAATGAAACAATCAATTGGAGTTAACTCAATTTATTTTGACAAGAATCTTATAAAATACGTAGAATCGAATCCTTTCGTAAAAACTCAATTTAAAAATACAGAAATAAAAAGTAATTTGATAGGGAAATACAATTACCCTAATATTGCTGCTGCAATTGCTATTGGAGATTATTTTAACGTTTCTAAAACAAATATTAAGAGTGCTATTGAAAACTATACACCTACAAACAACCGCTCTCAAATAATAGAAAAAGGAATTCACACAGTTATTTTAGACGCTTATAATGCTAATCCAACTAGTATGTTTGCCGCTCTTGAAAATTTTAATCAATTAAATGGCTCTCATAAAATTGTTTTTCTAGGTGATATGTTTGAACTGGGTAAAGACAGCAAAATAGAGCACCAAAAGATTGCAGATTTACTAACCAAATACAACTTTTCAAAAGTTTATTTAATAGGGAAAGAGTTTGCAACAACCAAGGTGAAAAATATTTTAGTTTACACAACTTTTGAAGCTTTTAAAACTTCAACTAAAAATTTAAAATTTAATAGCCCTGCTACAATTCTTATCAAAGGTTCTCGTAGAATGGAGTTAGAACGTATTTTAGAGCTTCTCTAACTTTAATTTTTTTCTGTGATAATCTATTAAACCATCTATAGGGCGCCTTACAATATTGCCCAGTTTAATCATATTAAATCTAGCAACATCTTTAATAATATCTTGAGCAAAATAGGCTATTGAGCCTACAAAATGTACAGGAACACTTTCTGACTCTTTGTAAGGCAATATCTTATTCTTAAAAAAATCTTTCATCCCTTTATGCAAAACTTTATTAAAATACACATTGCGTTCATTCTTAAAAATAAATTCTGCAAAATGGGCTAAATAAGTATTTGGATTATCCTTTTTATAAATATTTTTTTTAATTGTGTCTGCATCAATATCAAATTGCTCTTCAAATTGTTTTGCAATATCTACTGGCATCTTATGATAGTAATAATCTCTTATTAACTTTTTCCCAAAATAATTACCACTAGCTTCATCCATTAAAATATATCCTAATGAAGCAATTCTAACATCCACATTTTCCCCATCAAAATAACAACTGTTGGATCCTGTTCCTAGTATACAAACAATTCCAGGCTCTGTAGTTACAGCATACGTTGCCGCATACGTATCTTCTTTAACATCTACTGCTGCATTTATAAAAAATGATTCGAATATTGATTTTAGTTGTGATGTAGGCTTTTCGGTTCCACAACCAGCACCATAAAAATAAACATGGGTAACCTCATCTTTATAGGCTACCAAATCTGTATTTTCTCGAATTCTTTTTGCTAACAATTCCTCATCAAAAACAGCAGGGTTTAACCCTCCAGTTCTTGTTCTAAGCAACTCTTCTCCTGATTTTTTAAGCAAAACCCAATCAGCTTTAGTTGAACCTCCATCAGCTATTAGAATCATTTTTTATGATTTACATTTATTAAATTGAATGAATATAAGTTGCTAAATCAACTAATTTTGTTGAATATCCAAATTCATTATCATACCAGGATACTAATTTAACAAAATTATCATTTAAACCAATACTCGCATTTGCATCAAAAACACTAGTTCTTGGTTCAGACACAAAATCTTGAGAAACTACACCTTCTTCAGTATAGCCTAAAATACCTTTTAATTCATTTTCTGAAGCATCTTTAATTGCTGCTTTTACTTCTTCAAAAGAAGCACTTTTTTCTAACCTTACCGTTAAATCAACTACTGAAACATCAACAGTTGGCACTCTAAATGCCATACCTGTTAGTTTACCATTTAGTTCAGGAATTACTTTACCTACAGCTTTTGCTGCTCCAGTAGATGCAGGAACAATGTTATTTAAAGATGATCGTCCTAATCTATAATCTTTTTTTGATGGACCGTCAACCGTAAACTGAGTTGCTGTTGCTGCATGAACTGTTGTCATTAATCCTTCAACAATACCAAATTTATCATTGATAACTTTAGCTATTGGTGCTAAACAGTTTGTAGTGCAAGAAGCATTAGAAACAATAGTGTCTGTAGCTTTAATCTTAGTATGATTTACTCCCATTACAAACATTGGAGCATCTGCAGATGGTGCTGAAATAGCAACTTTTTTAGCTCCTGCTGTAATATGTTTTTGAGCTCCTTCTAAATTTGTAAAAATACCGGTACAATCCATTACAACTTCTGCTTCTACTTCATCCCATTTTAAATCTTCTGGATTACGCTCTGCAGTTATTCTAATTTCATTTCCATTAACCACTAAATTTCCATTTTTCACTTCAATAGTTCCGTTAAATTGCCCATGAACTGAATCATATTTTAACAAGTACGCTAAATGTTCTACATCCAATAAATCATTAATTCCAACTATTTGAACGTTTGGTCTATCTACTGCAACTCTGAATGCAATTCTTCCAATTCTACCAAAGCCGTTAATTCCTATTTTTACTGTTGCCATTATTTATATTTTTATTATTATCATTCTATATTATACTGAAATTATTTCAGCTACTTTTAATAATTCTTTATTAATATCATTATTCATTTTTATGGCTTTATCTAAATGCACTTTAGATATTTTTTTGTTCGTAAAACCAACCATAATGCCTGTTGACTTATCTAACAGTTCTTCCACTGCTGCAACTCCTAATCTACTTGCTAATACTCTATCAAAGCAACTTGGAGAACCTCCACGTTGCATATGTCCTAAAACGGATACTCTAATATCATAATCTGGAAAATTTTCATTTATATAATCAGCCAATTCAAAAACATTTTTACCTATTTTATCTCCTTCTGAAACAACAACAATACTTGATGTTTTTCCTCTTTCCCTACTTTTATTTAAAGATTCAACCAACCTATCTAGACCTAAGTTTTTTTCTGGAATTAAAATTTCTTCTGCTCCTGCTCCAATACCAGTGTTTAATGCAATAAAACCGGCATCTCTTCCCATAACTTCAATAAAAAACAATCTATTATGAGAACTTGCCGTATCTCTAATTTTATCAATTACTTCAACAACAGTGTTTAAAGCGGTGTCATACCCAATTGTATTATCAGTTCCATAAATATCATTATCTATTGTACACGGAATTCCAACAAGAGGAAAATTAAACTCTTTAATAAACTTTAAACCACCTGTAAAAGTTCCATCTCCTCCAATAACTACAATTGCTCCAACACCAGCTTTTTTTAAATTTTTATAGGCTTTTTCTCTTCCTTCTTTCGTTTTAAATTCTAATGAACGAGCAGTCTTTAGTATTGTTCCTCCTTTATTTATAATATTACTAACGTGTCTTGCCGAAAGTGATTCAAAATCACCTTCTATTAAACCTTGATATCCTCTATAAACTCCAATGCATTCAATTCTATAATATGTACAGGCTCTAACTACAGCTCTAATAGCTGCATTCATGCCCGGAGCATCTCCTCCAGATGTTAAAACTGCAATCTTTTTTATTGGTTCATTCATCTATAAAAATATAAGTTCAAAATTACTTTTAAATGGCTTTTTTTCCTACTAAAATAGCCTTTATTCACTAAAACGATTTCGTAATAAATACTTAAAAAGGAGTTTTATTCAAAACCCCTTTTTAACAAAATAACAAGCTTATTACCAGTTACTTAAATTGCTATTTATTTAATAGTATTTTATATTCCCAAGGTTTAAACATCAACTTTTGGTTCTTGTTTATAGTTGTTTTTTCTTGAGTTAAGTAGTCTAAAAATTCACCGAATAAATCGGTTGTAAATGTTACATCTTTATCCGACAAGTTTGCAATAAATATTAATTTTTCTCCTTCTTTTTCTCTTTTAAAAATTAAAACCTGATTGTTGTTTGAAGAATTTATTTTGGTATATGAAGCAGCTTTTTTACCTCCATTTAGCGCTTTATTCGTGTTTTTTAACTTTCCTAATTTTTCTAACAATGGCCAAACTTTACCTTTGTTTTTTTGAATAGTATCTTTATCAAAAAAACGAAGTCGCTTGTCAATATCATATTCTTGACCGCTATAAATTAATGGCATTCCTGGTGCACAGTACGACAATGCTAACATTACTTCAGAAGCGTCTCCCATACGTTCTTTTACGGTTCCATTCCACGAATTCTCATCATGATTGGTCACGAAATTCATTAAAATATCATCTTTTTGGTATAGTGTATCTACTTGTTTCATCCTATTATCCCAAGCTTTAACTGTCTCTTTTCCTTGAGCAATTTTATTAAATATATGGTGTGTATCCCAACCATAATCCATATCAAAAGCATTAACTAAAAGGTTAGGCTCCCAAGCTTCAGCAAGCATAAATACAGGCTTTGTTTGCTTTAATTTTTTAACAGCATCTTCCCAGAAATCAACAGGGACTTGGGCTGCTACATCACACCTAAAGCCATCAATATCAGCATTTTTTAACCAATATTGCATTTCACTTATCATTTCTTTTCTAAGGTTTGGATTTGAATAATCTAGTTTTGCTACATCCGTCCAATCAAAAGGAGCTACAGGACTTCCTTTATCATCTCTAACATAAAAATCTGGATGTTCTGTTAACCAGTGATGGTCTCTACCTGTATGGTTTGCTACCCAATCTAAAATTACAAACATGCCATTTTCATGAGCTGTATCAACCAATTTTTTTAAATCTTCTAAATTTCCATATTCAGGATTCACCTTCGTATAATCTTGAATTGCATAATAGCTACCAAGCGGTCCTTTTCTGTCTTTTTTTGAAATTGGAGAAATGGGCATTAACCAAATTATTTTGACTCCCAACTGCTTTAATTGAGGAATGTCTTTAGTAAATGCGTTAAAAGTTCCTTCAGGTGAATATTGTCGAATGTTAGCTTCGTAAATTACAGCGGTTTCTAAATCTGAATCTGTAATTGTATGTACACTTTGTTTGTTTTCACTTGTTTCTTTTTTGTTTTGCCCTTTTGTATTACAAGAAACAATGCTGATAAGGATTATTAGTACTATTAATTTTTTCATGATATTTATATTTACTTACTTAATTTTATGGTAACCTGTTTTTCTTTAATATTAATGTTTGGAATAACTATTTTTAAAATATGTTTTTCTGAATCCCAATGGTATTGATAACCTTTAACTTTTTTAGGTTTTTTAAAAAAGTTATGAATTATTAAATTGATAGATTTAGTTGATGTTTTATAATTTTCCCCAGCTTCTGGGTCAATTTCAATAGTCAATCTGTTTTTTTTGTATGTACTTTCAAAATTTAAAATTTCATAATTCTCTTTTTCAAAAGCTTGTGGAGTTTTGCCATCATCATTGTATAACGTTCCTTTACTTTTTTTAACGGACTCGTCAAAATAGAAGTTTAAATTAAACAATTTTAAGCTATACTTTGTGGTGTTTTGAATCGTTTTTATGGTTGGAACAAAAGCTCCTCCTCTTACATAAGTTGGAATGTAATTTTTGTGTAAAACTACATTTTTAGTTTGTCCTCCCATTACTTTTTCATCCGTATAAAAATCGAACCAATTGGAGTTTGCTGGAAAATAAACTTCTTGACTATTAATTTCAGGTTTTAAAACCGGACTTACTAAAAAACTATTCCCCCACAAATATGACTTATCGTACGTTAAAAGATTAGTAGTAGTAGTAGTAGTAGTAGTAGTAGTATCCTCAAAAAAGATAGGCTTCATTAACGGAGTACCGTATACATGATTTTCAAATGCTAATGTATAATTATATGGAAGTAAACGGTACCGTAACTCTATAGCTTTTTTAGCTAACTCTTTAGTTTTAGATGTTCTAAAAACAGGTTCTGATGGAACTTCTTCTTGCGCATGAGGTCTGAAAATTGGTTGAAAAACGCCATATTGTAACCATCTCGTATAAAGTTCATCATCTAAATTTGCACCTGCAAACCCTCCTAAATCAGAATGTGCAAAAGCCAACCCTTGCATTCCCATTTGTAAAGCAATTTCTGGTTGAGATTGGAACCCGCCCCAAGTTCTATTAACATCCCCTGACCATGGAATAAGTCCGTAACGTTGTGAACCCGCATAACCAGCACGCATTAAAATAAATGGCCGCTGATTTGGAAAATCTTTCTGATAACCTTCATATACTAATTTAGCCCAATTATGTCCATAAATATTATGTACCTCATCGGCTGTTCCATTCACATGTATTAAATTGGATGGATGTACTTCTGGCTCTCCCAAATCTCCCCACCAACCAGCTACACCATAATTTTTAGTGTAATTTTTATAAATATTCCAGAACCATTTTTGTGCAGATGGTTTAAAAATATCTATTAAACCTGTATGTCCAAAATAAAAATCAAAGGTGTATGGTTTACCTTCTTTCGTTTTTCCTAAAATATCAATATCTACTGCCTCTTTCCATCGGTTTGATGTGGTTAAAATAAAAGGCTCTGTAACTAAAATAGTTTTAATACCTTTTTTATTTAAATTGGCAATCATTTTTTTAGGATTTGGAAATGAATCTTTATAAAATTCAAGGTTTCCCAAAGTTCCTTTTATGGTTTTCCCAAACCAATATAAATCAATAATTACTGCGTCCACAGGGATTTTATCATCAATAAATTTTTGAACAGTAGTTTCAACTTCTTTTTGGGAATGATACCCAAACCTACTTGCAAAATTACCCAAAGCCCAACGAGGAATTAAAGGTTGTTTACCGGTTAAAGTAACATATTGGCTCACCAAATCAGTCCACCTATCACTTGCAATTATTTGATATGTTTTTCTTCCATTAATGGTTTCGTATTGTAATGAATTATCTTTTTTACTATCTAAATCTAGATATCCTATAGGCGCATTATCAAATAAAATTGCATACTTTTTGGAGGAAAAAACTAGTGGTATTGAATAATTCATCAACTCCAAATGCGTTTCATAACCGTAATGAGCTCTGTTATACAATTGCAATTTATAACCTCTCCTGTTCATTCCCAAAGCACGTTCCCCTGCTCCATATAAAACTTCAGTAGCATTTAAGTTAAAATCAATTATTTCATATTTATCTGTTTTTTTATATCCTTTTCGTTCAGAAATTAAAAAATTGTTTTTGTAATAATAGCTAATCTGAAAAGGGTTTTTGGTGATAATTATTTTGATTCCTTTAGTTGAAATAGTAATATTTTGATTGGTTACTGTAATTTTAAATGGAATATTTTTAGGTTTTAATACTACCGCTTCAGAATGTGGATTGTAGGTTTCGTTTGTTGGAATAAATGAAGTTTCAATTATGTGGTTAGAATAAGGCTGTATTCTATACCATCCATCATTTGTTTGTATTTTTACAAAAGATTTATTTGAAGAAATATTCACAAACTTTCTACCTGTATTTTGAGTAAAAACTACAGTTGAAATACTTACAAAAAGATATAAGAAGATATTTTTAAGCTTCATAATTTATTTTTTTAAAAGAAATTCAACAGGGATTTGAAAACGTTGATTCCAGGAATTTTCTGAATGATCCAATCCTTCAAATTTTAAATTTTTTGAATTTAATTCATTGTAACCTTTCGTTTTTAAAATCTCATCTACTCTGTGTTGATACGGTAAGTAAAATTTATCCAACGTTTTTGTACCATAATCAAAATATATTTTGTGATTATTTGAAGAAGGTAAATTTTGTTCTAAATAAGTAAAAAAAGAATTTGGCACTGGGCTATTTCCTTGCGGTTTAAAACCAATCCAATGTGTGGACAAACAAGCCGCTCCTCCAAAAATATTTGGATATTCACATAAAGCATACCACGAAATTAAGCCTCCCATACTAGAGCCAGCAATAAAGGTATTTTCTTTTGTAGTAAAGGTTGAATAATGTGAATCAATATAAGGTTTTACTTCTTTAACAATAAACTTTAAATAATTGTCAGATTGTAAAACTTTAAAATCCGATACATATTGCTTTTCAGTAATTTTAAAAATAGAATCTTTAAATTTTTTGGGCAAAAACTCAAAAGCCTTTTTAGGATAATAATCTGTATGACGATTTTTTGGGCGATTCCAAACACCCACAACAATAGTGTTTTTTATTTTTTTTTCAGCTAACAACTTACCAACAATTTCATCCACTTTCCATTCTTGATGATTCCACGTTTTAGTACTGTCAAATAACATTTGACCATCATGCATATACAATACAGCATATTTATTTTTAGAAGAATAATTATTTGGTAGCCAAATATCTACATTTCTTGGTTGTACAAATTTTGATGGAAAATTAACTACTCGTTCTAATTTACCTGAAGATAACACTGCCTTAACAGCAATCACTTTAATACCTTCATTTGTTGGTTTTTTTGTTTTATTATTTTTACAATTATAAAAAACAACACTAATTAGTATCAATAAAAATATTTTTATGAATTTCATATAAACGCTAGTTTAATTCAATAACTAAGGCTGTTTTTCCTTGAACGGATATCTCTTTTTGGGTTAAATCAAATTTAGTATTGGTTAAAATATCTATTCCGGAAGTGTATTTTTTTAAGTTTTCAGCAAATCTCTTTAATGGTATTATTTGCTCTTTAGGGTTGTTATTGATAACCACCATTACAGATTTTTTTTCATTATATCTAAAATAGATATATACATTATTTTCAGGAATATAGTGTGTTGTTTTTCCGGTTTGAATTACCTTAGAATTTTTACGCCAGTTTAGTAGCTTACTGGTAAAATTAAAATATTCTTGTTGCTTTTTTGTTCTTCCTGAGTTAATAAATGCATTATTGCTATCGTTTTCCCAACCACCAGGAAAATCTTTACGGATATCACCATCTCCATTATTTTTATTCCCTCTCATACCTATTTCACTTCCGTAATACAATTGAGGAATACCACGCACAGTTGAGATTAGTGTTAGTGCCAATTTATATTTATGAATATCACCATTAAAAATTTCATTAATCCGCTGGGTGTCATGATTATCTACAAAAACCAACAAGTTATTACTATTCGAATATAAGTAATCGTTAGCAAAATTATTATAAGCTTTAATCATTCCGTCATTCCAACTTGCATTATCTTCATTAAACATTGCTGTAAGTGCATCGTGCAACGTAAAGTCCATAACACTTGGCAAATAAGAATTATAACTTTCAATAGCTCCTATTTTACTATCTTTTTGCCAATACGAAATAGCGGCCTGATTATGCATCCAAACTTCTCCAACAATATTAAAATTAGGATATTCATCCATAATTGCTTTTGTCCATTTTGAAATTCCTTCTTTGTCATTATAGGAATAAGTATCTACTCTAAGTCCGTCTAAATTGGCATATTCAATCCACCAAATAGCATTTTGAATTAAATAATTTAAAACTAAAGGATTGTTTTGGTTTAAATCTGGCATAGTAGTATCAAACCATCCATTCATACACAATTTAGTATCAATTTTAGAAGCATAAGGATCATATTGAGTAGTCATTCTATAATTTGAACGTTGAAAATTAGGAAACTGATGAATCCAATCTCTAGTTGGTAAATCTTTAATTATCCAGTTAGCACTTCCCCAATGGTTTGTAACATAATCCATAATTAATTTCAAGCCTTTTTCATGTGCTTTTTCAGCTAAATTTTTATATAATTTATTAGTTCCATATCGAGGGTCTATTTTATAAGGATTGGAAATTGCATAACCGTGATACGAATAGGTTGATTGATTGTCTTCTAATAAAGGTGTACTCCAAATAGCGGTAGCACCTAATTGTTTAATATAATCTAAATGATTAATAATTCCTTGGATATCACCTCCATGACGACCTCCTTTTAAGCTTCTATTCCCTTTTTCTATAACTTCACTTGAAGAATCATTTGTAACATCACCATTAGCAAACCGGTCGGGCATTAATAAATAAACCACATCAGAGCTATCAAAACCTGTTCTGAATTTTGAATTTGAACTTCGTTGTTTTAATTCATAATTTACTGAAAAATTATTTTTTTTTCCTTTTTTAGTAAAATTTATTTTAAACGTTCCTACCTGTGCTTTTGATACATCTAAATCTAAAAATAAATAACGGTTGTTTTCCGTTTTTTTAACCCCTGTAATTAGAATATCTTCATTTTCAACTGAAGGAGTAAAACTAGCAATATTATCTCCATAAATTAACAATTCAAGTTGATTATAGTTCATGTCTGCCCACCAAAATGGGGGTTCTATTTTTTTAATTTTTTGAGCTTTAATAGAAAAATTAATAATTATTAATGCTAAAAAAAGACTAATTTTTTTCATATAAATGCTTTTAAACTGTTACCAAATTATTGGGTGTAACAATAATTGTTTTATTATTTACTTTAATTTGTAATTCATGTGTCCCTTCAAGTTCAAAAATAGTTTTGGCTTGATTTACTTTTATTTTTAGAATTTGATTTCTAAAGTTAATTGTAAATGAATAAGATTTCCACTGTTTAGGAATTTGAGGGTTGAATACTAATTTTCCATCTTCAGAAACTCTCATACCTCCAAAACCTTGAACAATTGACATCCAAGTACCTGCCATACTAGTGATATGGCAACCTTCATCTACTTCATGATTGTAATCATCTAAATCTAACCGAGCAGTCCTCACATATTGTTCGTATGCTTTTGGCATTCTATCAATTGAAGCTGCCAAGATAGAATGTACACAAGGAGAAAGTGAAGATTCATGAACCGTTAATGGCTCATAAAAATCAAAATGGCGTTCTAATTCTTGTTTTGTAAATTTATCTTCAAAAAAGAACATTCCTTGTAAAACATCGGCCTGTTTAATATAGCATGAACGTAAAATACGATCCCATGACCATTTTTGGTTTATTGGACGTTCTTTTTTTGATAATTCTGCCGCTGGAATTAATTCTTTATCTAAAAAGTCATCTTGTTGTAAGTAAACATTATGTTTTTCACTAAAGGGAAAATACATATTATTGGCTACTTGTAACCATTCTTTAGTTTCAGTTTCTGTTAAACTTGCTTTAGCAAATACTCTACTATAATCTTCTGGATATTCGTTTTTAACTTTTTGCAAAGATTCAACAGCATATTCTATACACCATTTTGCCAAATAATTGGTGTAAAAATTATTATTTACATTATTTTCATATTCATTTGGTCCTGTTACTCCTAAAATTACGTATTGGTTTTTTACTGCTGAAAAGTTAGCTCTTTGATACCAAAAACGCGCAACACCAATCATAACTTCTAATCCAAATTTAGGAATATACTCAAAATCATTTGTATAATTTACATAGTTATAAATTCCGTAAATCATGGCTCCATTTCTATGAATTTCTTCAAAAGTAATTTCCCACTCGTTATGGCATTCTTCACCATTCATAGTAACCATTGGGTATAATGCGGCTCCATTTGTAAATCCTAATTTTTGAGCATTTTCTATAGCTTTATCTAACTGATTGTATCTGTATAATAAAAGATTCTTTGCAACTTGGGCATCTTTTGTCCCCATATAAAAAGGAATACAATAAGCTTCAGTATCCCAATAGGTGCTTCCTCCGTATTTTTCTCCTGTAAATCCTTTTGGACCTATATTTAAACGGGCATCAGTCCCCATATAAGTCTGATTTAATTGAAAAATATTAAACCGTATTCCTTGTTGCGCTTTTATATCTCCTTCAATTACTATATCAGCTGTACGCCAAATTGTTGCCCATGATTGCTTTTGAAGGTTCAACAAATCTTCAAACCTTAATTCACTTGCTGTTTGAACATTTTGAAACGAGGCTTCAATTAATTCATTATTTTTATAGTTAAGAGAACTCACATAGCTTCCATATTTATAAATTGTAGCTACATCCCCCTGTGAAACATCGATTTTATAACTATAAGTTAATGATTTTTCTTCTATGTTGGTTTCCTGTAAAACCTCTAACTTTAGATTATTTAATGTAAAAGAAACATTCATTGCTGTTGCTACATGAAATTCTGTTTTCAGAGTTTTAGATAAAATACTTCCTTTATTTTCTCCCTCTACAATCTGCAATGTTTCCCAAAAATACTCATTATAATTTGAATCTTCATTTACGATACCAGCATCAATATAAGGTGAAAAGGTGATTTCTCCTGAGAAATTAACTGCTGTAATACTATATTCTATAGCTCCAACTTCGTTTAATTCAATACTTATTAATCTTTTGGTTTTAACTAGTATTTGTTCTCCTGTTTTTAGTGTTGCTTTAAAAGAGCGACTTAACCAACCTTCTTTCATGTTTAGCTCTCTTCTGAAATTAGCAACTTCACACAAATTTAAGTCTAAATTAGTACCGTTAATTTGTATATGGATGCCTATCCAATTGGGAGCATTTAACACTTTAGCAAAATATTCTGGGTATCCGTTTTTCCACCAACCTACTCTAGTTTTATCAGGGTAATAAACACCTCCAATATAACTTCCTTGTAGTGTTTCGCCTGAATAATCTTCTTCAAAATTGGCTCGTTGCCCCATTGATCCATTCCCAATACTAAACAGACTTTCAGAAGCTTTGACATTTTTTGTGTCAAAAACTTCCTCTACAATTGACCATTCATTTGGAACTATATAATTTTTATTCATTTTTCTAATTGATTAGATTTTTTAAAAAATCTGGAGTAATTTCCGTCATGTCCTTAAAAACATAAGCTGCTTCACTTAATACTTTTTTATCTCCTATTCCAATACTTATCATTTTAGCTGCATTAGCGGCCTGAATTCCTGCTATTGCATCTTCAACTACAATACAATTTTCAGGTTTCATACCTAATTTTTTGGCACCTATTAAAAAAACTTCCGGGTTTGGTTTTGCTTTAGAAACATCGTTACCATCAACAATTGCAGTAAACCTCTTATACAATTCAACTTTTTCCAGGATTAATGGTGCATTTTTGCTAGCTGAACCCAAGGCAAACTTTATATTGTTTGTTTCCAAAAAAGTTAATAGTTGGTTTACTCCCGGAAGAATTTCTTTGGGTGTCATTTTATAAACATATTCTAAATATTCTTTATTTTTTTCGAGTAATAAAGATTGTTTTTTTTCTTCAGATAGCTTAACATTTCCATATTTTAGCAATATTTCAAGCGATTTAACCCTACTAACTCCTTTCAATTGCTCATTTTGTTTTTCAGTAAAATTAAAACCTAATGAATTTGCTAAATTTTTCCAGGCTAAGTAATGATACTTTGCTGTATCAACTATAACACCATCTAAATCGAATATAAAACCTATTTCTTTTTTCATTTATTTAACTATAACTACTTTATCATCAACATCTTTTACTCTTGATACTAACATTGCGGCAATTAAAAATGAGACACCACTTGCTATTAATGCATAAATTGCATCGCCTCCGTATAGGTATTTTACAATTGGCCCACCAATTAAAGCATTTATTATTTGAGGAATTACAATAAAAAAGTTAAAAATACCCATATAAACCCCCATTTTTTTAACTGGAATTGAACCTGCTAAAATTGCATATGGCATAGCCAAAATACTTGCCCAAGCAATTCCTACTCCAACCATAGATAAAATTAACCAATATTGATTTGGCATTATAAATATTGACACCAATCCTAAACCTCCAATAACTAATGAAATTTCATGTGTTCTTTTTCTACCTATTTTTTTAGCAATTGCAGGTAAGAAAAAGGCATATATGGCTGAAACCAAATTATATACACCAAACAAAACTCCTACCCAATCTCCGGCATTTTGATACGCTTCACTACTAGAATCTGATAATGGTAGTCCATAAATATGGTGAGCAATAGCTGGGGTAGAAAAAACCCACATACCAAATAAACCAAACCATGAAAAGAATTGAACAAAACTCAATTGTTTCATAGTCAATGGCATTTTCTTAAAATCAGAAAAAATATCCAAGATACTTGATTTTTCTTCTTCTTTCTCTTCTTCTTCAATATTGCCTTCTTCACTTAATTGCATTTGCGCCATTTCTTCTGGAGAATACTCTTTAGTAGTAACTACTGTAACTATTATGCTTACTAATAGTACAATTGCACCTATTATAAAAGATAATAGCAAGTTTAAAGGTACCTCTCCTGACTGAGCCGTGTTTGCAATACCAAACCAATTAGTTAAAGCATACGGTAACCACGAACCAACAACTGCTCCAATACCAATTAAAATAGTTTGAATACTAAATCCTAAGGTTCTTTGATCTGATGGTAATATATCAGCAACTAATGCTCTAAAAGGTTCCATTGCTATATTAAAAGATGCATCCATTATCATTAGCAGACCTGCACCTACCCATAAAGCAGGTAAAAAAGCTGTAAACATAGCTGCATTTGGCATAAAAATAAGTCCTAAAGAAGCTAAAATTGCTCCTGTTAAAAAATAAGGACGCCTTCTACCTAAACGAGTCCATGTTCTATCACTGTAATATCCAATTATAGGCTGAACAATTAATCCTGTAAGCGGAGCAACTATCCAAAACCATGATAACTCTTCAACATGAGCACCAAAAATTTGTAATATTCTACTTGCATTGGCATTTTGCAAAGCAAAACCCATTTGAATTCCTAAGAATCCGAAACTTAAATTCCAGATTTCCCAGAAACTAAGTTTCCGTTTTTCCATAAATATTTCTATTATAATAAACAAACAGCTTAAAGCAGTACTGCTTTAAATGTTTCGCGTGAAGTGTGAAAAAATAGTATGTTGTAAAATTGTCTTTTACCCGACAAATATAAATAAAAAAAATGAAGTTTAATTTTTTTTGAAAGAAGATTTTAGTTAGAACCCTACAAATCAAGTACTATAACCTTTGAGTTATATAGATTTTTTTTTAACACTAGTTCTCTGATAAAGTAGATTTCCTAATTTTTAAATTTGATGATATTACTACTTTTTGATATTCACTTGGTGCAGTATTTTCAATTCTATTTATTAACAACTCCGCTGCTTGTTTTCCCATTAAATCACCATGTTGCTCAACTGAAGTTAATGCTGGATCTGTAAATTCAGATATTAAACCGCTTGTAAAGCCTATAATAGCAATATCTTTAGGTATAGACAACCCCTTTTCTTTAGCTATTTTTAAGGCAATAGCTGCATAAATTTCATTTACAGCTAAAATTGCATCTGGTGGGTTTTTAACCTGAATAACCTTTTCAATTTGTTTGTATAAATCTTTAGTATCATCAATTTTATAAATCAGATTTTCATCAATAGTTATCCCTCTCGTTTTCAACGCCTTTAAATAGCCTTGCTTTCTTAATGAACCTACCGTAATAAAATCTTGAGTAGTTATTAATGCAATACGTTTTGCTCCAATTTCAATCAAATGGTTTGTTGCCTTAAATGCTCCCCCAATATCATCAATTATTACTTTGTCACATTTTAATTCATCAATTATTCTATCAAATAGTACCAATGGAAAATCATCAGAAATAATAGCATCAAAATGTTTATATCCCTCGTTTTCTTGAGTTTCTCTTGCTATAGAAACAATTAGCCCATCAACACTACCATTTGTTAGTACACTAAAATTTGAAACTTCTTTTTCATAGGATTCGTTAGACAAACAGACCATTACATTGTATCCTTTTTCATTAGCATACTGCTCAATTCCATTGATAACTGTAGAGAAAAAATGATGAACAATTTCAGGAATTATAACACCTATCACTGATGTTTTTTGATTGCGAAGTTGAAGTGCCAAACTATTAGGTTTGTAATTATAATAATCTGCAAAGGCTTTTATCTTTCCCCTTGTTTCTTCACTAATTTCATGACTGTCTTTTAACGCTTTTGAAACCGTTGATATAGATACTCCAAATTCTTTTGCTATTTTTTTTAAAGTAATTCTTGGTTTCATATGTCGTTTTTATTGCTTTTTTTAATTAGAATGAATTCACTTGTAATAGTTTATCTATACAAGAAATTGATATCCGTATATTTTAAATAAACAAGGCCTTACTTTCCCTTGTTACAAAGATAAAATTTATAGTCATATAATATAAAAATAGACTGAAAGATTCATCCGAAACACAATAAAATACTGAAAAATCCATATTTATAAAAAAAAAGTACTCATAAAGTTAATTTACTTTAACGTTTGAGTTGAAAAGTTATGAACACGAAAACGTTTGCGTATTTTTAAAAGTGACAGTAATCATTGTTAAACAAATGTTAACTTCTTAACTTCACACAGTGAAATGTAATGAAAATAGTACAAATTATTTAAAAACTTAATTATTAATTAACTTAAAATAGATGAAAAATTTCAAACTTTTTCTATTGACTGTTATTGTATTTTTACCTATTAGTTTGTTTGCACAACAAACAGTAACCGGTAAAGTAACAGAAAAAGCTACTGGTAGTGAATTACCAGGAGTTGGTATTATTATAAAAGGGACTACAAAGGGAACCTCAACTGATTTTGACGGAAAATATTCCTTAGAAAACGTAAAGAAGGGGGATGTACTTGTATTTTCTTATATTGGGTTTAGTACCCTGGAAATAACTGTAGGAGATAACACTACTATTAATGTAGCGTTAGAGCAAGATACAGAAACATTAAATGAAGTTGTAATTATTGGTTACGGTACAACAACTGTAAAAGATGCCACAGGATCAATTACAACAGTTAAACCAAAAGATTTAAATAGAGGTGTAATTGTATCACCTGATCAAATGTTAACTGGTAAAATTGCTGGTATTCAAGTAATATCGAATGGTGGTGCTCCTGGTAGCGGATCTACAATTAGAATTAGAGGTGGAGCATCATTGAATGCTTCCAATGACCCTTTATTTATTATTGATGGTGTGCCTGTAGATAAAGAGGGTATTTCTGGATTAAGAAATCCTTTAAACACAATTAATCCAAATGATATTGAATCATATACTATTTTGAAAGATGCTTCTGCAACTGCAATTTATGGTTCTAGAGCTTCAAATGGTGTTATTATTATTACAACTAAAAAAGGAACTGCTGATGGGCTTAAAGGAACTTATAGCTCTAACTTTTCTGTAAACGAAAATATAAGTACTGTTGATGTTCTTTCGGTAAATCAATTTAGAGATTATGTAAATGCAAATGGATTACCAAGTGATATTGCCTTATTAGGTAATGCAAATACAAATTGGCAAAATGAAATATTTAGAACAGGATATGGTACAGACCATAATTTAAGTTTAAGAGGTGGTACTGAAAATTTAAGAATTAGAGGATCTATTGGATATACAAGCCAAGAAGGTACATTATTAACTTCCAAACTTGAAAGATCAACATTTTCATTAAGTGTTGCTTCAAAACTATTAGACGATCACTTAAAAATAGATCTAAACACCAAAGTTTCTATGATTAATAACCGGTTTGCTGACACAGGAGCTATTAGCAATGCTATTGCCTTTGACCCAACAAAACCTGTTTACGATAACGCTTCACCATACGGAGGTTATTTTCAATGGCTTCAACCTGATGGAAACCCTGTAGCTGTTGGAGCTCCTAAAAATCCTGTAGCTTTATTAAAACAAAGAAATAATTCTTCAAATGCAACCAGAAGTATTGGAAATATTCAATTTGATTATAAAATGCATTTTTTACCTGAATTAAGAGCTAATCTAAATTTAGGATATGATATATCAAATAGTTACGGAGATGATACTACTTTTAACTCTGCTACAGCAAGTTCAGTTGAACTAGCAAAACTAGGTAACATAACTCATTATGAACAAAGTAAAAAGAATATATTATCAGATTTTTATTTAAATTATGCTAAAGATTTAAAATCAATCAATAGTTCTATTGATGTTATGGCAGGATATTCTTACCAAAACTTTACTAATGAAGGGTTTAATACAAATAATATTCAAGATCCTACTTTAACAGAAACTTTTGATTACTATAACGAATTAAATTTACAATCGTTTTTTGGAAGACTTAAATATGCATTTGCTGATAAATATTTACTAACCTTAACGTATAGAAGAGACGGATCTTCTAGATTTAGCAAAGAAAACAGATGGGCTAACTTCCCTGCTGCAGCTTTAGCTTGGAAAATTTATGAAGAAGATTTCATGAAAAACTCTAAAACGTTTTCTAATTTAAAACTTCGTTTAAGTTGGGGTATCACAGGTCAACAAGATATAGGTAGTTATTACCCAGCAATTGCAACTTATTTGGCTGGTACCAATACAGCTCAATATCAATTTGGCAGTTCATATATCACAACATTTAGAGCTGAACCATTTAATACAACCTTAAAATGGGAAGAAACTGAAACTTATAATGCAGGTTTAGACTTTGGATTATTTGATGATTACTTAACAGGTTCTATTGATGCTTACTTCAGAAGAACAAAAGATTTATTAAACTTTATTCCATTCCCAGGAGGTTCTTCTTTATCAAACGCAGGAGATGCTAATATTGGTAAAATGGAAAATAAAGGTGTTGAACTTATGCTTAATATTAAACCTATTAGAACTGATGATTTAAATTTAAACATAGGCTTAAACTTTACATATGCTGATACTGAAATAACACAATTAACAACTAATGATGGTCCAGATTACGAAGGTGTTCCTGTAGGTATCTTTAGTGGAGGTGTTGGTAATACCGTTCAAATTCACAGTGTTGGTTATGCGCCTAGTGCATTCTTTGTATATCAACAAGTATATGATTCAACTGGAAAACCAATTGAAGGTGTTTATGTTGATAGAAATAACGATGGTGTAATAACTATTGCTGATAAATACAGAAATGAAAAACCCGCAGCTGATTTCACCTTCGGATTTACGACAGACTTAAATTATAAAAAATGGAATTTTAATATGGCCTGGAGAGGTAGCCTAGGAAACTATGCATACAATAATGTTGATTCTAATCTAGGTTTCAATCATCAATTATTAAATGCAGCATTTCCAAATGTGATTTCAAATGGTGTTAAGAATGTTTTAGAAACAGGATTTATAAACGGTGGAGCTGAAAGATATTTATCAGATTACTATATACAAGATGCTTCATTCCTAAAATTAGATAATATTAGCGTAGGCTATAATTTTGGTAATGTATTAAGTGAAGGTTCTAATTTATCAATTATTGGATCAGCCCAAAATATAATTACTATTACTGATTATAAAGGTTTAGATCCTGAAGTAAGTGGAGGTATTGATTATAATATTTACCCTAGACCAAAAATTTATATGCTTGGTGTTAATTTAAACTTTTAATTAAATAAGAAATGAAAAAATATTCTTTTAAAATATTAATGATAGGAATAATAGTAAGTTTATTTACTATGACTTCGTGTCTAAATGATTTAGATACACTTCCTAAAGACAAAGATATTGTATTGGCTGATGAGTTATTTAATGATCCAGCTGCATACAAACAGGTATTAGCTAAATTGTATGCCGGTTTAGCCATTAGTGGTCAACAAGGACCCGCAGGTTTACCTGATATTACAGGTATTGATGAAGGTTTTAGTCAATACTTAAGACAATATTGGTTAGCACAAGAAGTAACAACTGATGAGGCTGTTATTGGTTG
The DNA here is from genome assembly GCF_001543325.1 of Lutibacter profundi. Taxonomy (NCBI): domain Bacteria; kingdom Pseudomonadati; phylum Bacteroidota; class Flavobacteriia; order Flavobacteriales; family Flavobacteriaceae; genus Lutibacter; species Lutibacter profundi. The sequence continues at coordinate 2,771,825 of NZ_CP013355.1, read as the reverse complement.
GGCTGATGGTAGTTTACCTGATTACCATGAACATGATTGGACATCAAGTAACGAATTTGTTGCGGCCTTATACAATAGAATTATTTATCAAATAACTTCTTGTAATGCATTCCTAAGAGAAACTACTCCTGAAAAATTAAATTCAAGAGGTGTTTCAGGACAACTATTAGCTGATATTCAACTTTATAAAAAAGAAGCTCGTTTTTTACGAGCCTTAAGTTATTATCACGCATTAGATTTATTTGGTAATTTTCCGTTTGTAACAGAAAATGATGAAGTTGGATTTTTCTTTCCAGAACAAAAAAGTAGAGCTGATTTATTTAGTTTTGTAGAAAGTGAATTATTAACCATACAAGATGGTATGGTTGCACCAAAATCTAATGAATACGCTAGAGCTGACCAAGCAGCAGCTTGGACATTATTGGCTAAATTATATTTAAATGCTGAAGTATATACTGGTTCTGCAAGATATAGTGATTGCGTAACTTATTCGTCTAAAGTTATAAATGCAGGTTATAGTTTAGAGCCTTCTTATGAAAATTTATTTTTGGCAGACAACAATACTGCTAGTGGTGTAATTTTCCCTATTGCTTTTGATGGTCTTCGTACACAATCTTATGGCGGAACAACATTTTTAATCCACGCCTCTGTTGGTGGAAGTATGAATCCTGCTGATTTTGGTATCAACGGTGGTTGGGGAGGAAATAGAGCAACCAGCGCTTTGGTAAATGCATTTAATTCTGGAATTGATACAAATGCATCAAACAATGCTATTGGAGCTGCTTCAAACTGGGGATTAGTTGGTTCTGCAACTGCTAATGGTTGGGGAGGACCTGATATGTCTTTACACCAAACAGGGACAGCTAATGTATATGCTGGATTTTTTAACTTATCAGATGGTGAAATAAAATTCAGAAGAGATAATGACTGGGGCTTCAATTTTGGAGACAATGGAGCTGATGGAACTTTAGAAGATGGAGGTTCTAACATTGTAATTGCGGCAGGTTTGTATAAAATTACGTTAGATTTAGGAAACCTAACATATACTATTGAACAAGATCCTAGAGCAATGTTCCATACAGACGGACAAACATTGGAAATTGAATCTATAAGTACTTTTACTGATGGATATGCTGTTACTAAGTTTAAAAATGTTGATAGAAATGGTATGCCAGGATCTGATACTAGCGGTAATTTTACAGATACTGATTTTCCATTATTTAGAATTGCTGATGTATATTTAATGTACGCTGAAGCAACTCTAAGAGGTGGTGGAGGTAGCGAAGCAACTGCTGTTTCTTATATGAATGAATTAAGAGATAGAGCAGGTAACTTTGGTAAAGTAACGTCTATTAATTTAGACTTTATTTTAAATGAAAGAGCTAGAGAATTATTTTGGGAAGGGCACAGAAGAACTGATTTAATTAGATTTGGAAAATTTACTGATGGTAATTATGTATGGCCATGGAAAGGCGGAGTTATGGAAGGTACTTCCACTCCAAGTTATTTAAACCTTTTACCTATACCTGCCACAGACTTAAATGCAAATCCTAATTTAACACAAAATGCTGGGTATTAATATTAAAAAAGAAACAATGAAAATATTTTTAAATAACATATTAATTTTATTCGCTACTACTATTTTTTTAGTAGGGTGTAGTAAAGACGATTTAACAGTATTAAACCCTAGTGCTTCTACTACAGTAAGTTTATCTGTAGATGAAGTAGCACTAGATAAAGATAATGCTGGACAAACTGCGTTGACGGTTTCTTGGGATGATCCAAATTACGGTTTTAGTGCTGCAGTAGACTATAAAATAATTTTTACCAATGGTGAGTTTTCTAATTCAGTGGCTGTAGGCAATTCATTATTTAAAGAATTTGAAACTGTTGAATTAAACAAAATTCTTCTTAATTTAGGTTTAGAAGGAAATGTGCCAACTCTTGTCTCAATACAAATAAAAGCTATTTTAAGTGAGTACAAAGAGTTAGAGTCTAACACAACATCTTTAACAGCAACTGCCTATGTAGATAAATTAGATTTATCTACAAGTTGGGGAGTTGTTGGTAGTGCAACTATAAATGGTTGGAATGGCCCTGATATGCCTTTTTATAGAACTAGTAACTCCGATGAATTAGTTGCTTATGTTGCTTTAAATGATGGTGAAATTAAGTTTCGTGAAAATAATGATTGGACTGTAAATTACGGTGATGATGGTAATGATGGTAGCTTAGAACCTGGTGGTGCTAATATACCCGTCTCTGCTGGAAATTACAAAATAGTATTTAATATCGCCAACTTAACATACACTATTGAAGCTTATTCTTGGGGATTAGTAGGTGACGCCACAACAAACGGTTGGGGTGGTCCTGATATGCCTTTAGCTTATGATTCATTTTCAGATACTTGGAAAGCAGTAGTTACTTTAGGTGGTGGTGAAATTAAATTTAGATTTAATAATGACTGGGGACTTAATTATGGTGACGATGGAGGTGATGGGTCTTTAGAGCCTGGTGGAGCTAATATTGCTGTTTCTGCTGGAAATTATTTAGTAACACTAGATTTAAACAATTTAGAATACAGCATTGAACCTATAGATATTTGGGGTATTGTTGGCTCTGCAGCACCAAACGGATGGGGTGGGCCAAATGTTAAATTTACACCTGATTATAGTACAGATGGCGTTTGGGTTTTAAATGGAATAACACTAACCGATGGTGAAATTAAATTTAGAACTAATGATAGCTGGGATGTAAATTATGGCGATGATGGTAATGATGGAACATTGGAACAAAATGGTGCAAATATCCCTGTTTCTGCGGGAACTTACAACATTGTTTTAGATTTTAGTAATCCTGATGCGCCCACATATACAATAAACTAAAATGTTTATTCATTTTAAATAATAAATAAAAATCTGCATAGATAATCTATGCAGATTTTTATTTATCTTTATTTCTATTTGTAATCTCTTAAACTATACAGTATGAAAATAAAACTAATCCTATTTCTTCTTGTTCTACCTATATTTACTTTCTCGCAAATAACAACCAACCCAACTATACCTATAGTAAATAGTGAAATTACTATTATATTTGATGCTACTGGAACTGGATTAGATGGCTATACCGGTGATATTTATGCACACACAGGTGCCACAGTAAACGGTAATCAATGGCAAAATGTAATTGGTTCTTGGGGTGATAATACTACGCAACCACAACTTACAAGAGATGGTTCAAACCCTAATTTATATACGCTTCTTATCTCTCCTGATGTTTTTACATTTTATGGAGTTTCAACTTCTGATACTGTAACAGAATTGAGCTTTGTTTTTAGATCTTCTGATGGAACAAAACAAACAAATCCTGATATTTTTATAGCTATTTATGCCGAAGGATTAAACGTTGCATTTACAAATCCATCAAATCAAAGTGTCTATAATTTGAATGAAGTTATTACAATCTCCGCTGTATCTTCTATTGATGCTAATCTAGAACTTTTTGTAAATAATATTTCACAACAAACCGCTACTGCAACAACTACAATATCAGTAACTTATAATTTAGATTCTTCAGGGTCTCAAACTATAAAAGTAATAGCAACTGCCAATGGAGAAACAAAAGAAACTAGCATTACTGTATATGTAAAAACGCCAACAATAAATAGTACAAAACCAACTGGTTTAAAATATGGCTTAAATAAAAATACTGATAATTCGGTTACTTTTTTATTGCAAGCTCCTCAAAAAACAGATGTTCTCCTTTTGGGTGATTTTAATAACTGGACTTTAGATAATTCCTTCCAAATGGCCAAAGATGGTGATGACTTTTGGATAACTTTAACTGGTTTAGATATTAATACAGAATTTGCTTATCAATATTTGGTAGACTATACCATTAAAGTGGCTGATCCTTATTCAGAAAAAATATTAGATCCAAATAACGACCAATACATACCTTCCACAACATATCCTAATTTAAAAAGCTACCCTGCTGGTTTAACCACAGGAATAGTATCTACTTTTATAATTAATGAACCTATATATACTTGGAATGTTACTAATTTTGAGAAACCAGCAAAAGATAACTTAATCATTTATGAATTACACATAAGAGATTTTACCGAATCTGACTCCTATAATGAAGCCTTAACTCGCCTAGATTATTTAGAATCATTAGGTATAAATGCTATAGAATTAATGCCTATAAGCGAATTTGAAGGAAATGATAGTTGGGGTTACAATCCTTCTTTTCATGGAGCATTAGATAAAGCTTATGGAACAAAAAATGATTTCAAGAAATTTGTAGATGAGTGCCATGCAAGAGGTATTTCCATAATACTTGATGTTGTATATAATCAGGCATTTGGACAAAGCCCATTAGCTCAAATGTATTGGGATAGTGCAAATAATAAACCCGCAGCAGATAATCCTTGGTTAAATACTGATGCAACACATCCTTTTAGTGTTGGTAACGATTTTAATCATGAAAGTATTTATACAAAAAATTATGTAAAACAAACAATGAAGCATTGGATAAACGAATTTAAAATTGATGGTTTTAGAATTGATTTATCTAAAGGATTTACCCAAACAAATAACCCTACTGATGTTGCTGCTTGGGGTAATTATGATGCGTCCAGAATTGCGATTTTAGAAAATTATGCAACTGATATTTGGACAAATACTTCCTCTGACATTTATTTAATTTTAGAACATTTTGCAGATAATTCTGAAGAAACTGTTTTAGCAAATTACGGATTTCTATTATGGGGCAATAGCAACCATAATTACAGCCAAAATACTATGGGTTATGCATCTGACTCAGATATTAGTTCAATGTCTTATCAAGAAAGAGGGTGGAATAATCCAAATCTTGTAGGATATATGGAAAGTCATGATGAAGAACGATTGATGTTCAAAAACCTGAACTTTGGTAATAGTAATGAAAACTATAATGTCAAAAATTTAAATACTGCCTTAGCTAGAGAAGAATTAGCTGGAATGTTCCTTTTTACTATTCCTGGACCAAAAATGATATGGCAATTTGGTGAACTCGGCTACGAAATTAGTATAGATGAAAATGGGCGAACTGGAAGAAAACCAATACACTGGGAATATTTTGATGATGTTAATAGAAAAAATATATATAATGTTTGGTCAACACTTATTGCATTCAAAAAGAAACAACCAGTATTTAATTCAGTTGATTTTAGCTTAAACGTTGGGAATTTAACAAAATCTATTGTATTAAGAGATGCTTCAATGGATGTAGTTATTGTGGGGAATTTTGATATTGTTACTAAAACTATAACCCCGCAATTTACTCAAACAGGCACTTGGTATGAATATTTTACAGGAGTTCAAAAAGAGATATCTAATACTTCTGAATCAGTAACATTAAACCCTGGAGAATACAGGTTATATTCTACAGTAAGATTGTTAGACCCAAGAGGGGGAACAGCTATTGATGATAGTGATGGAGATGGTATTGTTGATACACAAGATCTATGTCCTAATACCCCAACAGGAATAGCTGTAAATACAACGGGATGTCCTATTTTTAGTTTACCCGAGGACAATTTTAATGTTCAAGTAATTAGTGAAACCTGTCCAGATAAAAACAACGGCCAGTTAGTTATCACAGCTCAAACAGTTCAAAATTATGCCGTAACAATTAATGGTACAGCTTATACTTTTACCGATAGTTTAACCGTTGATAGTTTAGCTCCGGGAATGTATAATTTTTGTATTACCGTTACAGGAGAAACCTATGAGCAGTGTTTTGTTGTGGAAGTTATAGCAGGGGTTACCGTATCGGGAAAATCAAGCGTAAGTTCAAATAGAGCCACCATAGAGATAGCAGAAGGCACGGCACCATTTATTATTTATGTAAATGGGCAAGAGGTATTGGAAACAAACTCACCGGTATTTAATGTTGAAGTAAAACACGGAGATTTATTAGAGGTAAAAACGTCAAAATCTTGTGAGGGGGTTTACAGTAAAACAATAGCATTATTAGAAGGTATTGTTGCATATCCAAATCCAACAAGTGGTGTTTTAGAGATAGCCTTACCAGTTTCACAGAAAGAGGTAACAATAAGTTTGTACAGTATCCATTCACAATTAATATCAAGAAAGGTATATCCAATAATAAATGGAAAAGTACAGTTAAATATCGCAAACAAACCAATAGGGTTGTATATAGTAAAAGTACAATTAGATAAACCTGTAACCCTTAAAATTATAAAACAATAGAAATGAAAAAATTTATATTCACACTTGTATTAGGTACAGTTTTATGGTCTTGTGGCGGAAGCGGAGGAGATACTCCACCTCCACCACCACCTCCTGCAAACAAAGCACCAACAACACCTACATTGGTTTATCCAACAAATAATTTATTGTGTATTAATAATGTGTTGGATTTTAATTGGAATGCCGCAACAGATCCTGAGGGAGATACTATTACTTATCAGGTACAGGTAGCAACAGATGCTAATTTTACACAAATAGTACATACGGTATCTGAAACTAATACACTAAGAACACTTTCTTTAGAAAAAGGGATTGCTTATTATTGGAGAGTAAGGGCTACAGATAGTAAAAATTTATCAAGTGATTACTCAAGTACGAACCAATTCTATACAGAGGGTAATGGTGTTTCAAATTACTTGCCATTTTCACCAGTACTGGTATCACCAAGTTTAAATACAACAGAAACAGGCACAACTACAACATTACAATGGACTGCAAGTGACGTTGATACTTCAGATACCTTAACATACGATGTTTATTTTGATACGGTTAACCCTCCTGTGACAATGGAGTCTTCAAATTTAACTACAAATAGCTTAAATGTAAGTTTAACAGCTTCTACCAATTACTATTGGAAAGTGGTAGTAAAAGATGATAAAGGAGGCCAAACCATTGGGCAAATCTGGAACTTTGTAACCGACTGATAATTATAGGTTATGTTTACCCTATTGTTCTTTTAAGAAACTACTAAAAGACTGCCAATAATTTTCGTTCCCAACTGTTGAACTCCACAGTGCCTTTGAGCCATGAATACCATTAACAATTGGCTTGTAATGAGTCACATTTATAGGTTTTATTAAAGAAACTAACACTTCTAGTTTGGGTATTTCCTTTTTTGAAGAAGTAACAAAAATAGGTTTGTCAATATTTTTAATAGCGTTTTTAACATCAATAGATTTGTAATATTCACCTGGACTAAAGGCAACAATGGCTTTTACTTTTTTAGAAGCACCTCCTATTAACAATGCTAAAGTAGCTGAATATGAGCTACCTACAAGAATAATTGGCTGATGGTCATTTATTTCATACATATAATCTATGGCTGCTTCAATATCTTGTTTTGCATCTAAATAATTTGTTGGTAATTTTCTATTTTTAGCCGCCAATGCAGTTTCATTTACAACTCCATTTACCTCTTTTCCTGACCTCTGATCAATTGCAATACTTGAGAAACCTAATTCCATTAATTTCAATGCAGTCTCTTTATATTCTCCTCTACTAAACCCTGCTTGATGACATAACAAAATGGTTGGTTTTATATTATTTACCTCATAAATATCAGCTGTAATTGGTAAGCTATCCTTAGTAGCATAAATAATTGTTTTTACTATGTAAATATTAGGAGTTTCTTGTTCTTTTAGTATTCCATTATTAACTATTTTAAGGTCTTTCTTTTTAGAAGAAAGATTACAAGAAATAAACAACAAGCTAATAATAGTAATAAAAAAATATTGCATAAATCAGTATATGATTTTAAGTTAAAACATCAAAATTCCTGCAGCTAAAGATAACACACCAATACCAATACCTATAACATTATTACCTGCTGATACTTTTTCATTGTGGTACTGTACATCTTTTATTTCGGTTGTTTTAAGGAGTGTTCTCAATTTCTCTTCTTCCTTATAATAAATACCATAATAATCATCACCTATTGATTCTATAGCATCATAAATATATTTATCTCCGTTTAGCATTGTTATTTTTAAATAGCTCTTTTTCTCACTATTAGCGGCTTCATCAACAGTGATAGAATCCTCATAAACTTTGCACCCTTGGAACAAAATAAATAGGAAACCCAATACTAATAATTTAAAAGAACCTTTTCTAGCAAAAAAATTTAATCTTAACATAGAATAAAATTTTGTATTAATTTTTTTTTTACAATTTACATTATTTTTAATAAATATAAAAACATCATTTAATATTTAATTTAATCATCAAAAAAGAAGTTGTGTATTTTAATAATTTCACTTCTTCCTATCTGAACTAAATCTCTTGTTTCTTTAAGAAAAATACCTAAAGATTTTTCATTATATATAAGTTTCATTGCATCTGAATAGTCAGTTACAACATACATATCACCAGATAATTTAAAAAATGGTATAGAAAGTTTACTTCTAGTTTTCACTCCTTTATTTACAATTTTCCCTGTCCTTAATATTGCTTTAATCGTATTCATATCTTTCTCATTGGATGCTACTTTTACATATGAAGTCATCATATTCATCCATTCAGTTTCATCAATTAAATACCACCTAACTTTTTCAAAATTAATCCCCTGTTCACTAATCCATCCATGGCTTGTAAAACCAAATAGAACCTGTTTTTTACCATTTAAAATTGGTTTATCTTGTGGTTCAAACTCTTGAATATTAAATAAAATTACAGATACAGAAGACATATCTTTTAATTTTTTACCTTCAAAATCAAGTGTTTTTAATGAAAAACTAGTCAATTTTGGCCGATTTGACAATACCCATTGAGTTGCTGTTAATTCTGCTCTTTCCTGCATTTGTTTAACCGCAGCTATTCCGGCTCCTATAGCAAGAAGTCCTGCTGCTGCAATAGCAACACCTGTGCCTTTTTTTTGAGCCTCAGCTTTATTGGGAATTAACATTGATATAGCCAATAGAAATATCATTATCTTTTTCATAACATTTTATTTTTTTAATATTTAAATCCTAATGTAAACAGTTTTAACCTAATAGTTAGTGATTTTTATCATCTCAATAATTAAGTGTATATAAATTGATACTCTCATTCATTATTCGGTGATTTTTGGGTATAAAAAATCACGTAATTTCTTGCAGTACTTCTAACCTATAAGCAATGAAAGATTACAAAAATCATTCATCTTTTTAAATAACTTACTCCCAATGCAATAAAATTAGATACAAAACTATATATTTGTACCCTAAATAAAATTTTTAATTATGAGTAACGGAACAGTAAAATTTTTTAATAATTCTAAAGGATTTGGATTCATTACCCCAGAAGAAGGTAACAAAGATGTATTTGTACATGTAAATGGGCTAATTGATGAAATCAATGAGGGAGACAAAGTTAGCTTTGATGTAGAAGAAAGCCCAAAAGGATTGAACGCAATAAATGTTAAAGTAATTTAATTTATTACTTCTAACTTATTTGTAAAAAAGCCTGTCGTAATTGATAGGCTTTTTTTTTATTAAATTTTAAGCAAAAAAAAGCTCACTAAAAATAGTGTGATTCTATTTTTGTTAGTCAATAGGTATTTTCATTGTTTGTTAATTTTTAGTTTTACCTAAAAGAAACAGTATTCTTATTTTATATGTATTCAGAATTGTATTTTTTTTTGATGCTTTTCTGGGTATCTAATTCTAAAGCAAATTGTATATTTTAAGAAATATTGTAAAAATTAATTTCTATCAAAATCAATAATTTAGCTAAATTTAATGTATAAAAAAAGCTTCCATAAATGGAAGCTTAAATCTTGGTGGGCAATGAGGGATTCGAACCCCCGACCCCCTCGGTGTAAACGAGGTGCTCTGAACCAACTGAGCTAATTGCCCTAAGCGGATGCAAATATATAACTTGATTTCTTATTACACAACGATTTTTTGTAAAAAATTGAAATAAAAAATCAAACGACTTCTGCAACAACAAAAGTGCTACCTCCTATAAAAATTAAATCGTTACTTCCAGCAATTTTCAAAGCAGATTTGTATGCTTCATCAACCGAAATATAAGCTTCACCTTTCAATTTAAATTTTAAACATTCCCTTTTTAATGTTTCAGCATCAAATCCTCGTGGTATGTTTGGTTTGCAAAAATAGTACATTGCATTTTTTGGGAATAAAGGTAATATTGTAGTTAAATCTTTATCATTTACAACTCCTAAAACAATGTGAAGTTTTTCAAATATTTCTTGTTTTAACTGTCTAAAAACATATAGTAACCCTTCTTTATTATGTCCTGTATCACATATTACTTTTGGGTGTGCTCTTAATTGTTGCCACCTACCTAAAAGTCCAGTGTTTACAGTAATATTTTGCATCCCATTTTTAATATTTTCTTCAGAAATAATATATCCTTTATCCTTCATAATATTTAAAGTTTTGATAGCTGTTTTAATATTATGAATTTGATAAATTCCTTTTAAATCAGATGGATATATCTTTTTAATTGTAGAAGAAGCCAAAAATAAAGATGCCTTTTTTTCTTGTGCAATTTTTTTAAAAACAGGAAATGTTTCTTTATGAAACTCTCCTATTACAACAGGAATTTTTTGTTTAATAATACCTGCTTTTTCAAAAGCAATTTCAGGTAATGTTTCCCCTAAAAACTGTGTATGATCTAACCCTATATTTGTAATAACAGATACTTCTGGAGTAATAATGTTTGTAGAGTCTAACCTTCCTCCTAACCCTACTTCAATTAGTGCTATATCAACCTTTTGTTTTGCAAAATAATCAAATGCTAAACCCACAGTCATTTCAAAAAAAGAAAGTTTGTTACTTTTTAAAAAAGATTTATTCTTTTTGATAAAATTTATAACATCAATTTTTCGAATTACTTTTCCATTAATTTTAATACGCTCTCTAAAATCTTTTAAATGAGGTGAAGTATATAAACCTACTTTATAACCTGCTTCTTGTAGTACAGAAGCTATCATATGACTTGTAGATCCTTTTCCGTTAGTTCCTGCCACGTGAATTGACTTAAACTTTTTTTCAGGATAATTAAGATGTTTTGAAAAAGCTAAACTATTGGTTAAATCTTTTTTAAATGCTGTTTTACCTTGCCTTTGAAACATTGGCAATTGTGAAAACATCCAATCAATAGTTTCTATATATTTCATAAAATTATTGAGAAAGTGAAAACCTGTATTTTATGGTACCTACTTGTTTTGAAGGCGCATTGGTATCTGGCTGCCATGTTGTTTTTAAAGCTGCTTCTTTAGCCTGAATTAATAAACATTGAGCTGTATTTGTAGATCCTTTAACTCCTGGTGTTGCTTTTATAACTTTCCCGTAAGTATTAACTTCTATTCTAACTACTACCAAACCTTCTTCATTACAAATATAGTTAGGCTTTGGACGATTTATAGGTTTTCTATTTCCTAGATTGTAATCTCCATTTCCACCACCGCCGCCATTTCCATAATATCCATTGGCATTTAGAGCTCCATTACTGTTGCCTTTATCTCCAGCTTTATTATCATTTCCTTCTCCTCCTGTTGCTGTTCCATTAGAATTGTTAATTCCTCCTATTAGAGCATCTAATTTTTTTCTTTTGGCATCTTCTTCAGCTTTCTTTTTAGCAATAGCTGCTTGCTTAATTCTTTCAACTCTTTCTTTTTCGAATTGGACTTTTTTTGCAATTGCATCAGCCTTTTTTTTTGCTTCCTTTGCTTTCTTTATAGCAATTGCTTCTTCATTATTTTGAGTTACTACTTCTTCTGATACTTCAGGCTCCTTTTCTGTAGCTTCAGATTCAATTATTTTTTCTTGTTTTTCCGCTACCTCAATTATTTTTTCTTCTGAAACTTTTTTTAAAGGCTCTTTAGGTTGAACATTTCCCATACCCACATTTGATGTTCCAAAGTTTATAGCAATACCATATTCTTCTGGAGGATCTAAATAAGTCATCCCAAGAAAAAAAATAGAAACTAATAATAAACTCATTATTACACTTGTAAGTGCTGCTGATTTTCTTTTATTTTTTGTATTTAAAAATCGATTCATTTTTATTTAGGACGAACTGCCAATATTATTTTATATCTATTACGGTTTGCTATATCCATAATTTTTACTGCTTTTTCAATGGGCACACCTTCTTCAGCTCTTAAAACTATGGTTGGATTTTGTTTCTTTGATAATAACTTCAACAAGTTTTGCTCCAATTTAGATTCTTTAACTTTTTTATTATCAATATAATACAATAATTTTTTGGTTATACTTACTGAAACAGATTTTTTATTTTCTGTTTTACCACTTGCCTTAGGCAATAAAATATCTAATGCGCTTGTTGTAACCAACGTTGAAGTAATCATAAAAAATATGAGTAGCAAAAACACAATATCCGTCATAGACGACATATTAAAATTTGGATTTATTTTATTTCTACCTCTAATATCCATACTTATTTTTGTTGAAGTGTTTATTTGTTTAATCGTTTAAATATAACTGCTGAATTGCTTGTTAAACATTTCAACTTTTAAACAATTACACATAAATTAAATAGGTTCATTCAATAAATCTAGAAATTCAACCGATTTAGCTTCCATTTCATAAACAACTTTATTGGTTCTTACCACCAAATGGTTATATTGAACATATGAAATAATCCCTACAACAAGTCCCGCAACAGTTGTAGTCATTGCTGTGTATAACCCATCAGATAACATTTTAATATCTATTTGTCCTCCAGCATTCGCAATTTCATGAATGGCAACAATCATTCCAATTACCGTTCCTAAAAAACCTATCATAGGAGCTGCTCCTGCAATTGTTGCTAATACACTTACATTTTTTTCTAATTTATAAATTTCTAATCGCCCTGCATTTTCAATGGCGGTATGAATATCGGCCAAAGGTTTTCCAATTCGTGTTATACCTTTTTCAATTAAACGAGAAGCGGGTGAATTTACCTGTGCACATAGAACTTTTGCTGCATCTAATTTTCCGTGAATAACATAATCTCTAATCTTGTTCATAAAATTGCTATCGGTTTTTGAAGCTGCTTTTATAGTAAAAAAGCGTTCAAAATAAATGTAAAGTGCAACAACTAATAAAACAACTAATAACGCAATAATAATTTGACCTCCTAAACCTCCATCCATTATTAGGTTGTAAATAGACAATGTTTTCTCTTGAGATGTTTCATCTTCAACAATATTTTGTGAAGAATTAGCCATCTGCTGAATACCAATAAGCATATAATAATTTTTTAAATTCTATAAAGTATGAAACGATAGATTCTTTCGAAAATTGTACAATCTATTTAAAGTTAAATTTATAAGGACTCCATAAATAATAACAATATATAGCCTAGAACGTAACCCACAACTGCCAACCAAGATATTTTTTTCATATACCAAATAAAGTCAATTTTCTCCATTCCCATTGCAGCTACACCTGCTGCAGAACCAATTATTAACATACTACCACCTGTACCAGCAGCATAAGCTATTAAATGCCAAACACTTGCGTCCATTGGCGCATCATACATACCCATAGAAGCTGCTACCAAGGGTACGTTATCTATAATTGCTGAAAGAACTCCTAAAATAGATATCACAATAGCTTGATTTGGAATAGCTTGATTAAGCATTTCGGCCAAATAGCGTAATGTGCCAACAGAAGTAAGTTGCCCATCAATCATAACAGTTCCATAAACTAATGATTCTAAAGCCGCTACTGCCATTAAAATTCCTAAGAAAAATAAAATACTTGACATTTCAATACGTGATAACGCCTTATGTGCAGAATATAAATGTCTTCTTTCTTTAGAAAAATCCTCCTCAGGATGTATAAATTCAGAAACAAGCCAAACAACACTTAATCCCAACATCATTCCTAAATATGGTGGTAAATGTGTAACAGTTTTAAAAACAGGTACAAATAATATCATTCCTATTCCAAGAAATAACATAGTTTTACTACTCAATAAATTTTCTGATGCTTTTTCCTCTTCACTAATTTTTACTTCTTTTATTTTCCCTTTAAATGCAGGTATAAACATAGTTGCTAATGCTACTGGCACAATAAGGTTTACTAATGATGGTAAAAATAACCGTTCAACTAAATGTAATGCCGAAGTGCGTTTTCCAATCCAAAGCATTGTTGTAGTAACATCACCAATAGGAGACCAGGCTCCACCTGCATTTGCAGCAATAACTATTAAACCTGCAAACCAAAGACGATCTTGTTTGTTTGGTATTAGTTTTCTTAGTAGGGTTACAAGAACAATTGTGGATGTTAAGTTATCTATAACAGCTGAAAGGAAAAAAGCTAATACAGCAATTATCCATAGTAACCTTGTTTTACTTTTGGTAGTAACCCAACCTTTTAAAATTTCAAAACCTCTATGTAAATCAATAATTTCAACTATAGTCATTGCTCCAATTAAAAACACTAAAATCTCAGCTGTTTTTCCTAAATGATGCAATAATAAATTAGCAAACCCTTCCTCTGCATGTTCATCAATAACACCATTTACGGCTTTAAAAGTTTCCTCATGCCCATCTATTAAAGTTAACCAACCCTGATGAAAACCAATTGCTAATAAAGCCCACATAAAGGCTGCCATAAATAATGCTGGAACCGTTTTATCTAATTTCAAAGGATGCTCTAATGTAATGGATAAATAACCCAATACAAAAACAAGTATAATTATTGATGTCATAATTTAAATTTAAATTTCGATAAATATATAAAATTTTAGAGAAAAGAACCTTTATAATTTTTCTATATTCCATAAATAATCTAATACTTGTTAACTGTATATTATTTATTAAATAATTCAGTAAAAGATTGAAAATATAAAGTTAATTCCTTAAACTTACACTAAAAGTTTACAAAGCATTAACACTCTCTTTAAATCAAGCTGAAATGACTCTTATAAAAAACAAATATACACCTATAAATTATGATATTGTAAAAGCTGAAATTGAAATATCTGGGATTAAAAATATTGGCAAATCATCTATAAGAGAGCTAGTTAGATTAGTTAATAATATTGAAGACAACTCTAATGAAAAATTTATAAGAATGGAAATGGGGGTCCCTGGTTTAGCATCTCCCACAATTGGCACAAATGCCGAAATAACGGCTTTAAAAAATGGCGTTGCTTCTAAATACCCTATGATTGATGGAATTGCACATTTGAAAGATGAAATTTCTCTTTTTGTTAAAAACTTTTTAAATATTGATGTAGATAGAAAGGGTTGTATTCCAACGGTTGGATCTATGCAAGGTGGCTTTGCTTCCTTTTTAATGATAAACAAATTAAATAAAAAAAAGGATACTGTTTTATTTATTGACCCTGGATTTCCAGTACAAAAACAGCAATTAGAAATTTTAGAACAAAAATATGAAACTTTTGATGTGTATAATTTTCGTGGTGAAGCATTAAAAGAAAAGTTAGAATCCTATTTAAAGAAAGGAAATATCTCTTCAATTATTTATTCAAATCCTAATAACCCTTCTTGGATTTGTTTCTCAGAAAAAGAACTAAAAATAATTGCTGATTTAGCTATTAAATACAATATCATTGTTATTGAAGATTTGGCTTATCTCGCCATGGATTTTAGAAAAGATTATTCAAAACCAGGAAAACCACCTTATCAGCCATCAGTAGCTAATTACACCAATAATTGGATTTTATTAATTTCAAGTTCAAAAATATTTTCTTACGCAGGGCAACGCGTTGGTATGATGGTTATAAGCGACCAACTATTTAATAAAAAATACTCTCAGTTAGAAAAAAAACTAGGAAACCCTCTGTTTGGTTATAACCTCATTTACAAAGTATTATATGCTTTATCTTCTGGTGTAACTCACTCTGCTCAATACGGTTTAGCCGCAATGTTGAATGCCGTTAATATTGGTTCTTTTAATTTTGTTGAACAAGTAAAAGAATATGGAAGAAGAGCTAAGGTTATGAAAAAAATATTTATTGAAAATGGGTTTACAATTGTATATGATAAAGATGAAGACAAACCTCTAGCTGATGGATTTTATTTCACATTTTCATATAAAAACATGAATGGAGATGAATTGTTAGAAAGGCTGTTATACTATGGTATTTCAGCTATTTCCTTGGCTATTACAGGAAGTGAGCATACTGAAGGTTTACGCGCTTGTGTTTCCCAAACAAAACCATCCCAGTTTAAAGATTTAGAATTTAGGCTAAAACAGTTTCACAAACATTACCCCAACTAAAATGGCTATTTTAACCAATTACAATAACCTTTAAGATTTTACATATTTAGCAAAATTTAAGTCATAAAAGGCTTATATTTGAAAAAAATTAAATTATTATTTAAACCTGTTAGTAATTATGGATTTTAATTTAACTGAAGAACACATAATGATTCGCGATGCCGCTCGCGATTTTGCACAAAATGAACTATTACCAGGAGTAATTGAACGAGACGAAAAACAACAATTCCCTACCGAACAAGTCAAAAAAATGGGAGAACTTGGATTCTTAGGGATGATGGTTGACCCTAAATACGGAGGAAGCGGTTTAGATACTGTTTCATACGTTTTAGCTATGGAAGAAATTTCTAAAATTGATGCATCTGCTTCAGTTGTAATGTCTGTAAATAATTCACTCGTTTGCTGGGGACTTGAAACTTTTGGCACTGAAGAACAAAAACAAAAATATTTAGTACCACTAGCAAAAGGTGAAATAATTGGAGCTTTTTGTTTAAGTGAACCTGAAGCAGGATCTGACGCTACTTCACAACGTACAACAGCTATTGATAAAGGAGACCTTTACTTAATTAACGGAACAAA